>NZ_JBXAWK010000016.1:0-109813 GCF_057291755.1 Kitasatospora sp. UYEF31 | reverse complement strand
GGAGTGTCGCAGCCCCTCGGGCGACGCGCGGGCGCCGACCGGAGACTGAGCGGAGCGAAGGCGTAGGGAGGAGAACGCCCGCGCTTGGAGCCCGCGCGAAGCGACGGGCGCGAAGCGTCCCGAGCGCGACCGGAGTGTCGCAGCCCCTCGGGCGACGCGCGGGCGCCGACCGGAGACTGAGCGGAGCGAAGGCGTAGGGAGGAGAACGCCCGCGCTTGGAGCCCGCTAAGAAACAGTGAGCAGCAGGTCTCCCGCTTCCACGGACGCGACCGGCCCGATGGCCAGACGCTCCACCGTGCCGCCGACGGAGGTCGTGATGGAGGCCTCCATCTTCATCGCCTCGATGGTGGCGACCGTCTGACCGGCCTCCACGACCGAGCCGACTTCCACCTGGAGGGTCACGACGCCACTGAACGGCGCGGCGACGTGCTGCGCGTTCTCCGGGTTGGCGCGCTCGGCGGCCGGCTTGGCGGGGGTCACCGAACGGTCGCGTACGGAGAGCACCCGCGGCTGGCCGTTCATCCGGCAGTAGACCGTACGGAATCCGCGCTCGTCGGCCTCGCTGACTGCTTCGACGGCGAGGAACAGCGACACGCCCTTGCCGAGGCCGACGGTCAGCTCCTCCCCCGGCTTGAGGCCGTAGAAGTACGCGTTGGTCGGCATGACCGACAGGTCTCCGTACAGGCGCACGGCTTCTTCGAAGTCCCGCGCCGGACCGGCGAACAGCAACCGGTTGAGGACCGTACGGACGTCGTCGCCGTCCAGCGCCGCATCCTGCTCGGCGGTGAGTTCCACCGTGCGCGGGGCGGAGGCGGAGCGGCCGGCCAGGGCCTTCGTGCGGAACGGCTCGGGCCAGCCGCCGGGCGGCGTGCCCAGCTCGCCCTGGAGGAAGCCGATGACGCTGTCCGGGATGTCGTACGAGGCCGGGTCGGCCTCGAACTTGACCGGGTCGGCGCCGACGGCGGCCAGGTGCAGGGCCAGGTCGCCGACGACCTTGGAGGACGGGGTGACCTTGACGATGTCGCCGAGGATGCGGTTCGAGGCGGCGTACGCGTCCTCGATCTGCTCGAAGCGGTCGCCCAGGCCCAGCGCTATGGCCTGGGTGCGCAGGTTGGACAGCTGGCCGCCGGGGATCTCGTGCGAGTAGACGCGGCCGGTGGGGGCGGGCAGGCCCGCCTCGAACGGCGCGTACAGCTCGCGGACCGAGGCCCAGTAGGGCTCCAGGTCGTTGAGCGCGCCGAGGGACAGTCCTGTCTGCCGCTCGGTGAAGTCCGTCGCCGCGACGATCGCCGAGAGCGAGGGCTGCGAAGTGGTCCCGGACAGTGCCGCCGAAGCGCCGTCGACGGCGTCGGCACCGGCTTCGATCGCGGCCAGGTAGGTGGCCAGCTGGCCGCCCGCCGTGTCGTGGGTGTGCAGGTGCACCGGGAGGTCGAAGTTCTGCCGCAGGGCGGTGACCAGGGTGCGGGCGGCGGGCGCGCGCAGCAGGCCGGCCATGTCCTTGACGCACAACACGTGCACACCGGCTTCGACCAGCTGCTCGGCGAGCCGCAGGTAGTAGTCGAGCGTGTAGAGCTTCTCGGCCGGGTTGGACAGGTCGGACGTGTAGCAGAGTGTGCCCTCGGCGACGGCGTGCGTGCCGAGTGTCGCCTCGATGGCCGGGCGCATCGCGTCGACGTTGTTCAGCGCGTCGAAGATGCGGAACACGTCGATGCCGGTGCGCGCGGCCTCCTCGACGAACTTCACGCAGACCTTGTCCGGGTACGGGGTGTACCCGACGGTGTTGCGTCCGCGCAGGAGCATCTGGAGGTTGACGTTCGGCAGGCCCGTGCGCAGCTTGGCGAGCCGCTCCCACGGGTCTTCCTTGAGGAACCGGAGGGCGACGTCGTAGGTGGCGCCGCCCCACGCCTCGACGCTGAACAGCTCCGGCGTCATCCGGGCGACAAAGGGCGCGGCGGCGGCGAGGTCGTCGGTGCGGACGCGGGTGGCGAGCAGCGACTGGTGGGCGTCGCGGAACGTGGTGTCGGTGACGGCCAGCGCGGTCTGGGCCCGCAGGGCTTCGGCGAAGCCCTTGGCGCCGAGGTCGAGCAGCTGCTGGCGGGTGCCGTTCGGGGCGTCTTCGGTGAGGTCGAGCGCCGGGAGCTTGCTGCGCGGCTCGATGTTGGCTGAGGCCGTGCCGTTGGGCCGGTTGACCGTGACGTCGGCCAGGTAGGCGAGCAGCCGGGTGCCGCGGTCCGCGCCGGCCCGGTTCTTCAGCAGGTCGGGGCGGTCGCCGATGAACGAGGTCGTCACGTGTCCGTCGCGGAAGGCCGGGTCGTCGAGTACGGCTTGCAGGAACGGGATGTTGGTGGCGACGCCGCGGATGCGGAACTCGGCGGTGGCGCGCCGGGCGCGGGATACCGCGTCGGCGAAGGTGCGGCCCCGGCAGGTCAGCTTGACCAGCATGGAGTCGAAGTACGGGAGTACTTCCGCGCCGCTGAAGGTCCCGCCGTCGAGGCGGATGCCCGCGCCGCCCGGGGACCGGTAGGCCGAGACCGTGCCGGTGTCGGGGCGGAAGTCGGCGGACGGGTCCTCGGTGGTGATGCGGCACTGGAGGGCGGCGCCCTGGACGCGGATGTCCTCCTGGCGCAGTCCGAGGTCCGCGAAGGTCTCGCCGGAGGCGATGCGCAGCTGGGACTGCACGAGGTCGATCCCGGTGACCTCTTCGGTGACCGTGTGCTCGACCTGGATGCGGGGGTTCATCTCGATGAAGACGTACCGGCCGCGCTCGTCGAGGAGGAATTCGACGGTGCCCGCGTTGCGGTAGCCGATGCTCTGCGCGAAGCGGACCGCGTCGGCGCACATGCTGGCCCGGATCTCCGGGTCGAGGTTGGGCGCGGGGGCGATCTCGATGACCTTCTGGTGCCGGCGCTGTACGGAGCAGTCGCGCTCGTACAGGTGGACGACGTTGCCGTCGGCGTCGGCGAGGATCTGGACCTCGATGTGCCTCGGGTTGATCACGGCTTCTTCGAGGAAGACCGTGGAGTCACCGAAGGCGGTCTGCGCCTCGCGCATGGCCGAGTCGATCGCCGCGCGGAGGTCTTCGCGGCGGTCGACCTTGCGCAGACCGCGTCCGCCGCCGCCGGCGGCGGCCTTGACGAAGATCGGGAAGCCGACGGTCTCCGCAGCGGCGACCAGTGCGTCGATGTCGTCCATCGGCGACACGGTGTTCAGGACCGGCATCCTGGCGGCGGTGGCGGCCTCCAGGGCGCGGACCTTGTTGCCGGCCAGCGTCAGGACCTCGGCCGGCGGGCCGACGAAGGTGATGCCGACGGCGGCCAGCGCCTCGGCGAGCTGCGGGTTCTCCGACAGGAAACCGTAGCCGGGGTACACGGCGTCGGCGCCGCAGGCGACGGCCGCGTTCACGATGACGTCGACATCGAGGTAGGCGCGCAGCGGGTGACCGTGCTCGCCGATCTCGTAACTCTCGTCCGCCTTCTGGCGGTGCAGGGAGTGCCGGTCCTCGTACGCGTACACCGCGACAGTGGTGATGCCCAGTTCGGACGCGGCGCGCAGGGCCCGGATGGCGATCTCGCCCCGGTTGGCCACAAGGAGCTTGCGGATCACGAGCTACCTACCTTTTCTCTAAGCCGGGCTCCAAGCACTGAGGGGGCGGCCACCCGCTGCGGAGCAGCTGTGGTTCGCAGCGCTTCGCTCACGTGTCCTCCCTGCCTCAGCGCGTCGCCCGGACCAACTGCGGCCTCCGGCCGCGCTCGGGACGCTTCGCGCCCATCGCTCCGCCGGTGCTTTCGCCGCGCTCCGGACGCTTCGCGCCGTCGCAGACTGTTTGGGTGCCACAGGACGACGACGGGCCCGGCGACTGCTGTGTCGTGGGTGTCGTTGTTCCCGTGGGTCTGGTTTTGACGCCGACTTTAGGGCACGTGTGCGGGTACCCCGCACTGCGGTTTCGCATTCCGGACAGGTGTTTACACTCCGTCAGGGACATATGCCCTGATCAGGTCAAACGCACCTGGAGGTGCGTGTCAGCCGACGTGACGAGCGTCTCCGTCGACGGCCCGGGTCCGCTCCACGACCAGATCCACCGCCGCCGGGAGTCGTCCGCCGCAGCGGCGTACGGCCTCGCGCTGGCGGAACGCCGAGCTGCCGCGGGCCAGGGACTGTTCGACGGCGGCCGAGACCGTGTCCCAGTCGCCGGCCGACCGCAGGGTGGGGCGCAGTGCGCGCAACAGACCCCGTACGACGTCCGCCGCGGGCGCGGGGATCATGTGTTCGGGGTCCACGAGGTCGCCTTCAAGCCCGGACCTGGCGGCCCGCCAGGTGGCCGCCCGCAGCCACTCCGAGCGGACGACGGTCGGACGGATGCCCTGCGTCGCGTCCTCGCAGGCCCGCACGACCAGGGCGCGGAACAGCGCGGCCAGTGCGAGGACGTCGTCCAGTTCGGGGCACGCGTCGCAGATGCGCAGTTCGAGGGTCGGCAGGTGCCGGGAGGGGCGGACGTCGTAGTAGACCATCCCGGTGTCGCCGATCACGCCGGAGCGCACGAGCCCGGCGATGGTGTCGTCGTATTCGGCGGCCGAGGCGAAGATCCCGGCGGGGCCAGCGGTTGGCCAGCGCTGCCAGATCTGGGTGCGCCAGCTGGCGTAGCCGGTGTCCCGGCCCAGCCAGTACGGGCTGCTCGCGGACAGCGCGAGGAGGGTGGGCAGGTGCGGGGCGAGGTACGGGAGGACCGCTACGGCCAGGTCCCGGTCGTCGACGCCGACGTGCACCTGGGCTCCGCAGATCAGCTGTTCGCGGGCGGCCAGGCGGTACTCGTCGGTCATCGCCAGGTAGCGCGGCTCCGCGGTGGGCGGGATGTCGTCCACCCTCGCCAGCGGTGCGGTCCCGGAGGCCGCGATGCCCAGGCCCATGCGCCCGGCTGCGGCGGCGAGGACCGCCCGCGAGCCCGCGAGGTCCTGGCGCAGGTGCTCAAGTGACGTGTGGGGCTCGCTGTTCGTCTCCACCACGCAGCTCTGGAGCTCGGCGGTGAACCCCTTCCCCGGTAACTGCTCCAGGACGGCCGCCGCCGCCGGGATCAGTTGTCTGGACTTGAGGTCGATGAGGTGGAACTCCTCTTCGACACCGACTGTGACCGTGCACTCCCCGTAGCCCATAGTCGCCAGGGTAAGGCCGGTGTGCGCCCGGGAAACAGCTGATGCCAGCCGTTTTCTGCTGCCGCGTCACCGTCGGCGCACGCCGGAAAACCGCACCGACCGGGGCCTTAAGCCGGGAATGAAGAGGACGAAAGTCCCGTGCTGAAGCTCCGGACCGGGGGCACATACTTCTCTGAGGCGGCCCGCCGGTTGGGCGGGCCCGCTCCCCGTACATCGCGTCGCGGACGCAGGAAGGCGGCTGTATGAGCCCGGTTGCGACCTTGCCGATCCCCGTGGAGGCCCCCGTGTCGAGCACGACTGAACCTGCCGCGGCCACCGGGGCCGGACGCAGTGGGCTCGACCGCCGTTTCCAGCGGGACGCGCTGCCGTACCTGGACCAGCTCTACCCGGCTGCCCTGCGGATGACCCGCAACCCGGCCGACGCCGAGGATCTTGTGCAGGAGACGTTCGCCAAGGCGTACGGCTCCTTCCACCAGTTCAAGCAGGGCACCAACCTGAAGGCCTGGCTGTACCGGATCCTCACCAACACCTTCATCAACACCTACCGCAAGAAGCAGCGCCAGCCCCTTGAGGCGCACACCGAGGAAGTCCAGGACTGGCAGCTGTCCCGCGCCGCGTCGCACGCGGCCGTCGGGCTGCCCTCGGCCGAGGCCCAGGCGCTGGACAGGCTGCCCGACTCCGCGGTGAAGGACGCCCTGCAGGCCGTCCCGGAGGAGTTCCGCATCGCCGTGTACCTGGCCGACGTCGAGGGGTTCCCGTACAAGGAGATAGCCCGGATCACCGACGTGCCGGTGGGCACCGTGATGTCCAGGCTGCACCGGGGCCGCAAGCGGCTGCGCGTCCTGCTCGGCGACTACGCCCGCGGCCACGGCCTCATCCCGGCCTGATTCCCCGCGTGCAGCCGTGATCCCCACCTGCATTGCCCGCCTGCAATTCCCGCCCGCAGCCTTGGTCCCCGCCTGATTCCCTTCCAGCCGCCTGGTTTCCCTGCCAGCCGCCTGCCTCCAGCCTGACCCGCCCGGCTCAAAAGCAGGTCTACGCCCCGCCCGGCGTCGGACTCGCCGTCGCCGCCGCCGGCAGTTTTGTCGTGTCGATGATCTCCCCGGCCGGCGGCGTGGTGATGTCCAGCGGCAGGTCGAAGTCCCCGTAGCTCATCGAACCCCCTTCGTCGGCGCTGTCCGAGACCACCAGGACCGGGTACGGCGTGCCCTCCGCCTCGAAGTAGACCGTCCCGTCGTCCTCACCCGGCGGGCCGGTGACCGGGATCATCGGGCGGCCGCTGACCTCCTTGACCGGCTTCTTGACCCCGTTCTCCGGGAAGTCCTTGAGCGCCAGCGCCGGATCGGTCACGTCCACGATCTTCGACAGGTCGCCGAACCGCGGGTCGTCCGAGGCGGTCCGGAGATACTTCCCGGTGAGCAGCCTGGCCACCTCGGCGTTGCCGACGGCGTTGGTCATGAACGCCTCGTCGCCTTTGACGTAGAGGTCCTTGCCGTTGCGCAGCAGGTCGATCCGCTGCCCGTCGGAGACGATGAACCCGGTGAAGTTCCGCGTCGCGCGGTCAACCCGTACGTCCATCTTCAAGGGCTTGGCCTTGTCCCGGAGGTCGGCGACCAGATGGACCGTCTTGAGCTTGCCGGAAGCCTCTTTCGCCCGGCTGATCAGTGTGGCCACCGGCAGGTCCGTGTTCGAGACCTGCACCGGGGCGGACGACGACGGCTGCCCGGAAGCCGACTTGACGATCGACAGCGGGCCCCCGCTCTCCTGACCGCAACCGGTCAGCAGCGCCGCCGCGACCGCCACGGCGGCGACCGCGCCGGCTGAACTCCCCCGTACCACTGGCATGTTCCCTCCACTGGGCGTTCCCGCCGCATTCACCTGCTGACCGTAGATCAGACCACTGGCGCACTACTGGCACCGTACGCTCCCGCGGACCCCGCCACCGGCCCTGTCCGAAGACGCCGGACGCCCGGTTAGCATCAGGGGAGATCAGCTCCGTACTTCCTGGAGGCCTGTGGTGCGCCCACTCGTGACCGCTCTCACCGCCCCTGCCACCGACCGCGCGGACGCGGTGGTCGTCGCCGGGCGGGCGATGAGCCGCGCCGACCTCGTCAGCGCGGCGACCGCTGTGGCCGACAGGATCACGGGGGAACCCGCCGCGGCCGTGCGCGCCACCGCGACGCTGGAGACGGTGGCCGCCGTCCTGGGCGGGCTGATCGCCGGGGTGCCGGTCGTGCCGGTGCCGCCGGACTCCGGGCCGACGGAGCGCGGACACATCCTCGGTGACAGCGGGGCCACGGTCCTCCTGGACTCCGAGGGCGCGTGGGACTCCGGGTCGGTCCCGGTGGACCTCGCGGCACGGTCGAGCACCCCGTACGCCGTGCCGTCCGAAGACAGCACCGCCCTGATCCTCTACACCAGCGGCACGACCGGTGCGCCCAAGGGCGTCCTCCTGTCCCACGGCGCGATCGCCGCCGACCTCGACGCGCTGGCCGGGGCCTGGGCGTGGACGGCGGACGACGTGCTCGTCCACGGACTCCCGCTGTTCCACGTCCACGGCCTCGTCCTGGGCGTGCTCGGCGCACTGCGCGCGGGTTCCAAGCTGGTCCACACCGGAAAACCGACCCCGGCGGCGTACGGGTCCGCAGCCGCGGAACACGGCGGCACGATGTTCTTCGGAGTGCCCACGGTGTGGTCGAGGATCGCCGAGGACCCCACCGCGGCCGGGGCTCTGCGCGGTGCGCGGCTCCTGGTCTCCGGCAGCGCGCCGTTGCCCGTCCCGGTGTTCGAGAAGCTGCGCGCGCTGACCGGGCACAGCGCTGTCGAGCGGTACGGCATGACCGAGACCCTCATCACCCTCAGCACCCGCGCCGACGGCGAGCGCCACCCGGGGTCCGTGGGCCTGCCGCTCGCGGGGGTGCGCACCCGGATCGCCGACGACTCCGGCGCGCTGCTGCCGCACGACGGCGAATCGGTCGGCGAACTCCAGGTGCGGTCACCGTCGTTGTTCCACGGCTACCTCAACCTGCCGGAAGCCACGGCCGGTTCGTTCACCGCCGACGGGTGGTTCCGTACGGGCGACGTCGCCGCGATCGACGGTGACGGCCGGCACCGCATCGTCGGCCGGGCCTCGACGGACCTCATCAAGTGCGCCGGGTTCCGCATCGGCGCCGGCGAGGTCGAAGGCGCGCTGTTGTCCCACCCGGCCGTACGGGAGGCCGCAGTCGTCGGCGTCCCGCACGCTGACCTGGGCCAGGAGCTCGTCGCTTACGTTGTCACGTCTACTGACGTGACGGCTGCCGAGCTGATCGACTTCGTCGCGCAGCACCTGAACGCACACAAGCGCCCACGCCGCGTCCTCTTCGTCGGGGAACTCCCCCGGAACGCACTCGGCAAGGTCCAGAAGAAGCTGCTCGTCTCCGGCTGACCTCATTGTGACCTGCATCAGCGGGCCGTAGTCTCCCGGTCCATGACGGAGGATCAGCAGAACTCAAGCCAGAAGAACGACGATTTCGCCGAACCCACCCCCGACGAGATCGTGGGCTTCACCAAAGAGCATGTGAAGTACCTCGAAGCCAGCGACGACGACTCCACCTGGCTGCTCGCCGGGATGAACCACGTCCTGCTGCACACGGTCGGCCGCAGGACGGGCAACGTGCACAAGGTCGCGCTGCCGTTCTGGACGGACCCGGCCGGCGGGCGCGTCGTCGTCGCCTCGTTCGCGGGCGCTGCGAAAAACCCCTCGTGGTACGTGAACCTGACCGATCCGACGGCCAACCCGCAGGTGCTCGTCCGGGTCCAGGGCGCGACGTACTGGAGTGTCCCCGAGGTCCTCGAAGGCGAGGAGTACGCGGAGCACTGGAAGCTGCTGGTCGCCGACCGGGACTACTACGCGAACTACCAGAAGCGCTGCGAGCGCCGGATCCCGCTCGTGCGCCTCACCCAGACCAGCTTGGTCGCACGCCGCGGCTGAGTCGCACACCCGAGACCGCGACGACCGGAATCCTGATCATCAAGCGTCGGCGATCAGGATTCCGGTCATCGTGGTCTTCACGTCGCCGGACACTCGCAGGCAGGCACGGAAGTCCGCTCCGCCCAGGCCTCCATCGCCCTGATGTGCCGGTAGACGAGGAACGGGTAGTCGTCGTTGGTCACGACGATGCCCTCGTGGGTGCGGTCGATCCAGTGCACCAGGGCTTCGGGCGCGGGCACCCAGGAGCGGTGGACGATGTCGGCCAGCCAGCCCGTCTCAGTCTCCAGAGGGAAGGCGGTCAGGCCGCTCAGCAGCAGGCAGACCGGGAAAATCCACAACCAGACGCGGACCCGCCGCGCGTGTTGGTCAGCGCTCATGGCCAGGACAGTGAACCTGCCCCGCTGTGTCCGGAACACCGGCTCCGGATTTTTTGAACATGTTCAATAAAACTCAGAGCCCGAAGACCCGTACGGCGTTCTCCCGGAGGAACTTCGGCCACACCTCCGCCTTGAACGGGACGTCGGGCAGCTCACGGAAGATGCGGTCCAGCGAAAGGCCCATCGGGTAGTACCCGGCATAAAGAATCTTGTCGGCGCCACGGGTGTTGGCATAGGAGACGATCTCCCGCGGGTAGTACTTCGGCGCGAAGGCGGAGGTCATGTAGTAGAGGCCGGGCCACTTGAGCATGAGCTTGACGGCCAGGTCGCACCACGGTTCGGCGCCGTGGCGCATCACGATCCGCAGCTCGGGGAAGTCGTAGCAGACCTGGTCGAAGTGCATGACGTCCTGGCAGGCCGACGGCACCCGCGGCCCGGCTATCCCGGCGTTGACGACGATCGGGATGCCGAGGTCCACGCAGGTCTGGTAGACGGGGTAGTAGCGCCGGTCGCTGACGGGGACCTGCGGGTTGCAACCGGCCGGGAAGGTCGTGACCGCGACGATGGAATGGTCGGCGTGCGCCTGCCTGATCTTCCGTACGGCCGTCGTTATCTCGTTGGGATCGACTTCGACGCTGAGGCGGAAGCGCCCCGGGTGTTCCTTGACCGCGCGCAGCGCGGTCTCACTCAGGCCCACGAGGCCGGTTTCGACTCCGCAGGCGTCCATCTGATCGATCGTCACAGCCACCGGGTCGACGTCCTCGACGAGGCGGTCCGGCACGCCTTTGAACATGTACTCGGCGGGGAACTCCATGCGCTTGCTCTCCGCGTCGCGGAGCTGCGGGGCGAGGAAGTCGTACGTACGGGCCGCTTCGGCCCTGGGGAAGCCGATCATCAGGTCGACCGCGCGGGGCTGTTCGGGGAATCCAGGCATGACCCCACGCTAGCCATTTATTAGACAAAATCAAGCTTTTGGCGGAGCCGCCGGACAGGAGGATCCGGCACTGCGAACGACCGGATGGTCGAGGGCTTACCCTCACATCCGACCCTCCGCTTCCATCGGCGGAAAAATGGCAGGCGAGTGTCAGAGGGTTGCCTTAGTGTCGGACAATCAGACCGCTCCGCGCCACGACCGGACAGCTGTTCCGCAGCGCAACTTGCGTTCTACGCACGGTAGTTAGCCAACCACTCAAAAGCCCCCCGCGAGGAGAACGGTGACCTCGACCACGCCGGAAACGGCGCGATCCGCCGAACCGACACCCAGTCATACCCAAGTCACACGCACCGGACTGGCCCTGGCCGTCCTGGCCGGGGCCCAGCTCATGATCGTGCTGGACTCCACGATCGTGAACATCGCACTGAAAAGCATCAAGGACGCTCTGCACTTCAGTGACACGTCGCTGAGCTGGGTCATGAACGCCTACACCCTGGCCTTCGGTGGCCTGCTGCTGCTCGGCGGCCGGCTCGGCGACCTGCTCGGCCGCCGGAAGATGTTCCTGTACGGCCTCTCCCTGTTCACTCTGGCCAGCCTGCTCGGCGGGTTCGCCCAGAACGAGATCATGCTGCTCTCGGCGCGCGCCCTCCAGGGCGTCGGCGGCGCGGTGATGGCCCCGGCGATCCTGTCACTGCTGACCACTACCTTCGCCGAAGGCCCCCCGCGCAACAAGGCGTTGGGCGTCTACGCGGCGGTCTCCGGGACCGGCGCCGCGATCGGCCTCCTGATGGGCGGCCTGCTCACCCAGTGGGTGTCGTGGCGCTGGGTGCTGTTCGTCAACGTGCCGATCGGTGTCCTCCTGGGCGCTGCGGTGCCGAGGATCATCCCCGCGGACCTCCCGTCGGGCGAAAGCGCCCTGGGCGGGCGGAAGTTCGACATCCCGGGTGCGCTGACCTCCACGGTCGGCCTCGCCGCGCTGGTGTACGGCGTCATCCGGGCGGCGGAGAAGGGCTGGGGCAACGGGATCACCGTCGTCTCACTGGTCGCCGCCGTGGCACTGCTCGGCGCGTTCCTCACCATCGAGATACGCACCAACCAGCCGCTGATGCCGTTGCGGCTGTTCAAGAACAAAAACCGCAGCGGCGGCTACGCCATCATGGCGTTGGCTGGCGGCGGCATGATGTCGTCGTTCTACTTCATCACGCTCTACATGCAAAACGTCCTGGGCTACAAGGCGTTGAAGTCCGGGCTGGCCTACATGCCACTGTCGGTCGCCGTCATCATCGCCGCGCAGATCTGCAGTGCGGTCCTGCCGCGGGTGGGGCCGCGAGTCCTGCTGACGTTCGGCACCACGCTCGCCGGGTCCGGGCTGTTCTACCTGCACTTCCTCAAGGCTGACTCCGGTTACGCGGTGGGGCTCCTACCCACGATGATCGCCCTCGGCTTCGGTATGGGTTTTGTGTTCGTCGCGATGATGACCACGGCCACCAACGGTGTGGATCCGAAGGACTCCGGCATCGCGTCGGCGATGCTCAACGTGACCCAGATGGTCGGCGGAACGATCGGCCTGTCGGCGCTGGTCACCGTCGCCAAGACCGCGGCCGACGACGAAACGGTCAAGCAGAAGGCCGCCAAGGGCGCGTCGATGGCCGACCCCAGTGTGTTCGAAGCGGCGAACCGCGACGTGCTCACCGCCGGTTACACCCAGGCGATGACGGCGTCGGCGGTGCTGCTGCTGCTCGCGGCCGTGGTCGCGCTGACGGTGATCCGGGTGAAGGCGGGCGATGTGGTCGTCGCGGAAAGCGACGAGGCACCGAAGGTCGCCGTGCACTGAGGACAAAAAAGTGCGGGCCCGGCACCCGGAAGGGGTGCCGGGCCTTCGTGTTCAGCCGTGCGTCAGCGGGTGACCGCGTTCTTGATCAGCGTACGGCCGAAGTCCCACATCAGGCCGGTGCCCTTGTGGGCGTCGTCCATGACGTCGACGAAGCCCGCCGTGAAGCTGTCCACGTCGCGTTGGGTGATGACGTACGGGGGCAGCAGCTTGATGACGTCCATGTGGTCCCCGGCGACCTGGGTGAGCATCCGGTGGCGCTGGAACAACGGGACGACCACCATCTGGGCGAACAGGCCGGTCCTGGCCGCCTGAAGCGCGCTCCAACCGGCGCGCAGCTTCAGGGACTTCGGCTTGCCGAACTCCAGGCCGATGAGCAGGCCACGCCCACGCACCTCGGCGAAGAGTTCGTACTTGTCAATCAGCGGTGTCAGCGCGTCGGTGAAGGCCTGACCCATCCGGGCGCAGTTGCCGACGAGGTCTTCCTCTTCGATGACGGACAGCGTCGCCAGACCGGCCACCATCGCCTGGTTGTTGCCGCCGAAGGTCGAATCGTGGACCAGGACGCGGTCCATCGTGGAGTAGACCTTCTTGAACACCCAGTCGCGGGTCAGCGTCGCGCCGACGGGGATATAACCGCCGGAGAGGGCCTTGGCGACGGTGACGATGTCCGGTTCGACGCCCGGCTCCCATTCGTACGCGTAGAACTTCCCCGTACGCCCGAGCCCTGTCTGGACTTCGTCGCAGATGAGGAGCGCGCCGTGGGCCCGCAGCAGCGTCTGGGCGGCCAGCAGGAACCCGGGCGGCGGGATGACGACGCCCTTGCCCTGGACCGGCTCGACGATGAAGGCCGCGACGTCGCCCTTCTTCAACTCCCGCTCCAGCGCCGCGAGATCGCCGAGCTGGATGGCGACGTCCGGGAACAGCGGGTCGAAGCCCTTGCGGAACTCCTTGGCCCCGTTGACGGACAGCGCCCCGGCGGTCAGACCGTGGAAGGCGTGGTCGACGTAGACGATCCGCTTGCGGCCCGTCGCGAACCTGGCGAACTTCAGCGCCGCTTCGACTGCTTCGGTGCCGCTGTTGCAGAAGTACGCGCGCTCCAGGTGCGACGACCGCGCGAGGAGCTTGTCGGCGAGCGCGGCGGCGAGCACGGGCGTCGCGAAGTGCACGATGTCCGGCAGGTCCATCGCGATGAGGTCCTGGAGCGCCTTGCGCACGACGGGGTGGTGCCGGCCGACGCCGTACGTGCCGAAGCCCGACAGGAAGTCGAGGTATTCGTCGCCATGCGCGTCGTAGAGGTACGGACCTTCGGCCCGTACGTAGTCCCGGTCGAAACCCAGCGTCCTGAGCACCCGCGGAAGCTGTGGGTTCAAATGCCGGGACGTGAGGTCGAAGCCTTGACCGGCGTACGTCCGCAGGGTCTCGTCCAGGTCGAACGTCATCATCCACCGTCCGGATTTCTGAGAAGTTCTTCGACTGTCAGGGAAGCTGCCCAGGCCGGGAGTTCCGCCGCGGCCCGGCGCAGGTTCCGGTAGGCGCGGATGCCGTTGGGAACAAGCGCGGGGCGCAGGAGTTCGTGGCCGGGGGCGTCGGTGACCACCCGCAGCACCGCGGAGGGCCGGGCCGCGCAGCGCAGCAGGTGGGCGGACTCCATGTCCACGGCGAGGAATCCGGCGTCGGACAGCAGGTGCCGTTCCCCGCCGCGGACGACCGTGTCCACGGTGGCGACGCTGCCGCAGTGGACGGTCATCCCCACCGCCCGCAGGAGTCCGGCGAGCGCACCCACACAGTCGTGCACCGCGCCGTCGGGGCCGTGCACGTCGGTCGCGACCACGATGTCGCCGGGTCGCATCGCGGGGTCGAGACCGCCGCAGAAACCGGCCACGGCGAACACCTCGGAGGCGGGGACCGGCCAGTTCTTCGCCCGTTGCGGCCCCATGCCGCTGCGCGCCACCACTCCCGGACGGCCGCGCAGTGCGGAACGCACGGCCAGTTCCTCGGCCCGCAGGGGCGTGGCGACGAGCAGTCGTGGCATCAGTGCTGCTCCTCCATGTAGCGCCCGAGCGCCATCACCGGGAACACCAGGCGGTACATGTGGTACTTGATGTAGAAGTCGCCGGGGAACCCTGTGCCGGTGAACTGCGGTTCGTCCCAGCTGCCTTCACTGTTCTGAGTCTCCGTCAGCCAGTCGACCCCACGCCGTACGGAAGCGGTCTCCCGCTCCCCCGCCGCGATCATCGCGAGCAGCGCCCACGCGCTCTGCGAAGCCGTGGAGTCGCCCCGGCCGCTCCACACCGCCGGGTCGGCGTAGCTGCGCAGGTCCTCGCCCCAGCCGCCGTCCAGGTTCTGCCGCTCCGTCAGCCACCGCACGGCCCGGCGGATCGCGGGGTGCCCCGGGTCGACTCCGGCCGCCGTCAGCGCGGGGACCGCGCAGCCGGTGCCGTAGATGAAGTTGGCGCCCCAGCGGCCGAACCACGAGCCGTCGGCCTCCTGGTTCTCCAGCAGCCACTTGACCCCGGTGCGGACCTGGTCCCGGTAGGTGGATTCCCCTAACGGGCCGACCGAGTCGGCGAACATCTCAACCACGTGGGCGGTTACGTCGGAGGACGGCGGGTCGATGACTTCGCCGAAGTCGCAGAACGGCAGCCTGAGCGGCAGAGTGCCGGTGTTGTCGGCGTCGAACGCGCCCCAGCCGCCGTCGGCGCTGCGCATCCCGGCGGTCCAGTTCTCGGCGCGTTCCAGGGCTGCCCGGAGGCGCGCGGGGTCGGACGCGCCGGAGTAGCGCAGGGCCATCACGATCTCGGCGGTGTCGTCGATGTCCGGGTAGTAGTCATTGGCGAACTCGAAGGCCCAGCCGCCCGGTTCGAGGGCCGGCCGGCGGACCGCCCAGTCGCCGCGCGGTTCGCGGACCTCTTCGGCGACCAGCCAGTCGGCGGCGGCGGCCACCTGCGGGTGGTCGGCGGGCACCGCCGCGTCGCGCAGCGCGACGACGGCGAGGCCGGTGTCCCAGACGGGCGACTGGCAGGCCTCGAAGCGGCGCTGGACCGTACCGTCGGCCGTGGGTTCGATGATGGTGAAGCCGTCGAGGCCTTTGATGCCCTGGGCCATCACCGGGTGGTTGAGCGGGTAGCCCATCAGGTGCAGGGCGATCAGCGAGTAGACCCACGGGGGCTGGATGCCGCCCCAGCCGCCGTCGGCCTCCTGCCGCTCGATGATCCACTGTGCGGCGCGCTTCATCGCGATGCGGCGCAGGACCCGGACGGGACGCCGGTGGTAGGCGTGCAGCACCTTGTCGAGTCCGTTGAAGAGCTTGGACCAGACGTCGTCGGTCTGCTTGCGCGGCTGCGGTGGTACGCCGGTGGCCAGTTCGTCGAGCGGGAACGGCTGCGGGCGCACCGGCCGCATGGAGCTGACGATCGTCAGCGGGACGATCGTCTGCCGGGCCCAGCAGCCGAAGTCGTAGACGTTCAGCGGGAACCAGGAAGGCAGCAGGATCAACTCGGGCGGCATCTCGGGCAGGTCGTCCCAGGACCACCAGCCGAAGAAGGCCAGCCAGAAGCGGGTGAACACCCGGGCGCTGGGGATGCCGCCGTGCGCGCGGATGTACGCGGCCGCGCTCATCATGTGCCCGGCCTGCGGGTCGTCCCCGGC
The DNA here is from genome assembly GCF_057291755.1 of Kitasatospora sp. UYEF31. Classification (NCBI taxonomy): domain Bacteria; kingdom Bacillati; phylum Actinomycetota; class Actinomycetes; order Kitasatosporales; family Streptomycetaceae; genus Kitasatospora; species Kitasatospora sp. UYEF31. The sequence goes on along the minus strand of NZ_JBXAWK010000016.1, from coordinate 93,900 downwards.
GAGCTTGAGGGCTACGTACGCCTCGATGGTCGTCGACAGTTCGGGCGGGCCGCCGTGGAAGATGGCCCACGTGCCGTCGTCGAGTTGCTTGGAGCGGATGTACGCGGCTGACTGCGCCGTCTGTTCGGCGGTGCGGATGCCGAGGAACTCCCGGAAGAGCAGGTCCTCGGCGTCCATGGTCACGTTGGTCTCGAGCTCGCCCTTCCACCACCCTTCGGGGCTCTGCAGACTGAGCAGATGGGCCACGGCCCGGTCCAGGGTCTCCCGGACCGGGTCTTCGACTGATGTCGTGGTGATGGTGACGGTCATTCACAGCTCCCGAGTGGTAGTGAATTCCGCGAGGGAGATGAGGTCCGCGCGCACACGTGGGGGCAGGTCGAGGCCGTCGAGACTGGACAGGGCCAGTCGCAGGTGGCGTTCCGCCTCGGCCTCGGTGCGTGTCCTCCCCCCGGCGGTCTCGACCAGGTGGGCGGCCAGGGCCAGTTGCTCTTCGGTGAAGTCTCCGCCGGTCGAGTAGAGCTCGGCCAGCTGCCGCCCCTGCGTGGTGCCGCCGGAGAGGGCTGCGACGACGGGCACGGACTTCTTGCGCTGGCGGAGGTCGTTGTACGCGGGCTTGCCGGTGACAGCGGGCCTGCCCCAGATCCCCAGAAGATCGTCCACAGCCTGGAACGCTACGCCCAGATGGTGGCCGAAACCACAGAGTTTTCCGACGATCTCCTCATCGGCCCCGGCCAGGGCCGCGCCGATGCCCGAGGCGGCGGCCAGGAGCGCGCCGGTCTTGTTGCCCTCCATGGTCAGGCACTGCTCGACGGTCACGTCCATCCGCGACTCGTACTCCAGGTCCTGCGACTGACCGTCGATCAGTTTCGCGGTGGCGTCGGTGATGAGCTGGGCCGCCCGGTCGCCGTAGCCGTCGGTGGTCTCCATGAGGATCTGCTCGGCCAGCACGAGGAGCGCGTCACCGGCCAGGACGGCGAGCCCCGGGCCGAACACCTTCCACGCGGTCGGCCGGTGGCGGCGCTCCTCGTCGCCGTCCATCAGATCGTCGTGCAGCAGCGAGAAGTTGTGCACCAGCTCGACGGCCACCGCGCCCGGGATGCCGGCCTTGACGTCGGCGCCGACCGCTTCGGCGGACAGTACGGCCAGCGCCGGGCGCAGCGCCTTGCCGCCGTTGCCGCCGCGCTCGTTGCCGTGCTCGTCGGTCCAGCCGAGGTGGTAGGCGGACACTTTGGCCAGCGGTGGCTGGAGGCGGGACACCGCGGTGCGCAGTGCGGGGACCGTCATCCGGCGGGCCCGGTCGAGCACGGCGGGCGGTCCGGCGGCGGTGTGCGGTGGGCCGGGCACGGGGGAGACTTTCGCTTCGGTCATGGGCTCGTCCTCTCCCGGAAGGACCGCGCCTGGTGGGCGGCGGCGAGGCCGCTGCGGACAGCGCCCTCCATGGTGGCGGGCCAGCCGGTGCCGGTCCAGGCTCCGGCCAGGTACAGACCCGGGACCCCGGTGACGGGCCCGGGGCGCAGACGCCCGGTGCCGGGGACGGCCCGGAAGGTGGCGTGGCGTTCCTTGGTCACGACGAATTCCTCGGCGCGGGCCTGCCGGGCCGCCGGGAGCAACCGGTCGAGTTCCGGCAGGTACTTGTCTTTGAGCTGGTCGCGGGTCAGGTCGATGTCGGCGTCCGCGGCGGAGACCGACACGGCGAGGTAGCGGCCCGCTTCGAGGTCGAGGTTGTCGCTGCGGTCGAAGAGGAACTGGACGGGTGAGGCGATGCCGGCCGCGAACGTGAAGTCGGTGACCGGGCGGTCGTAGACGACGTGCAGGTTGACGATGGGTGAGTGGCCCAGACCTTCGAGGTCCTGTACGGGGAAGGGCAGTGCGCCGTCGGGGAGGAGCGCGGCGGCGTCGGTGTGCGGTACGGCGAGGATGACCTGGGCGGCTTCGAGGTGCTCACCGTCGCTCGTCACGGTGAAGCCGGCGTCCCCGGTCCGCCCGGTGTGCCCGCCCTGCCCGGTGTGCCCGCTCCGCCCCGGCTTGACGTCGTGGACGCGGCAGCGGAGGTGGACGTCCACGCCGGCGGCGGCCAGTGCCTTCGCCGAGGCGTCGCCGTGCAGCTGTTGCAGGGGCACGCGGCTCCAGCCGATGTCGGCGCCGCTGTTGGTGTCGAGGAGTCCGGTGCGGAACACCTTGACGGCCATCGCGAGGGAGACGTGGGCGGCGCCGAGGTTGAGTGTGGCGATGCCGAACAGGTCCCACAGGGCGGCGCGTTCGCGGACGGTGATGCCGTAGCGGTCCAGCCAGGAGCCGAAGGTGACCTCGTCGTGCGCCGGGTCCTGCGGGTCGAGGTGCTTGAGGGCCTGGACGGCGCGGACCGCGCGCAGTCGGCCGAGGGTGGTGAGGAAGGGGTACCGCGCGAGCGCGGCGGAGAGGTGGAGGGGGACGGGCAGGTCGGTGCGGGTGATGCGGCCCGTACGCCCCCAGGGGCTGAGGACGGGCACGTCCAGGCGCGGCTGCAGGTAGACCTGGTCGGCGGTGCCGATGCGGTCCAGGAACTTCAGGTATTCCGTACAGCAGCGCATGTATACGTGCTGACCGTTGTCCAGCCAGTGGCCGTCACGGCGGAAGGAGAACGTGGCTCCGCCGAGGCGTGGCCTGCCCTCCAGGAGGGTGACCCGCAGCCCGGCCGCGGCGGCCTCCAGGGCCGCGGCGATGCCCGCGAGGCCGCCGCCGATGACGATGAGGTCCGTCGGCCGGCCGTTCATCGTGGATCACGTTTCTTTAGGATCACGCTTGCTCACTCCCCCGCCGGGAAGCTGCGGAACCGCCGAGTTTCGCGGCGATGCCGCCGAAGGCGGATCTTTCCCCGACGGGGATGCCGGACACCGCTCGGGCGGCGATCTCGGCCTTCTCCCACGTGGGCAGGGAGACCCGTTCGCGCAGGACGGCCGCGGGGTCCTCGGTGATGCGGGTGAGCAGGCGGCGGTAGATACCGGCCATGGCCGCCACGCAGGCTTTGGACTGCCGGTCGAGCAGCGGCATCAGCAGCATGCCGTCGTCGAACAGCCGGCGGGCGCGTTCGGCTTCGAAGCGGACGAGGTCGTCGAAGGCGGGCCCGGCCACGAAGGCTCCGTCCAGTTCCCAGGCGGCTTCGAGGCCGAATTTGGCCAGGTCCTCGTACGGGAGGTAGACGCGCCCGTTGTCCTTGTCCTCCTGGATGTCACGCAGGATGTTGGTGATCTGGAGGGCGACCCCGAGGGTGTCGGCCAGCCCCGGGGCGGCGACCGGGTCGGTGGATCCGAAGATGCCCAGGGAGAGGCGGCCCACGGTGCCGGCGACCCGGCGGCAGTAGAGCGTCAGTTCGTCGAACGTCGCGTAACGGCGGCCGTCGAGGTCCATCTCGACGCCGTCGATGAGCTCGGTGAGCGCCCCGAACGGGATCGGGTACGTGCCCGCGGCGTCGGCCAGCGCGACGGTCACCGGGTCGCGCCGGTTGGCCTGGTCGTCGAGCGCGGGCAGGTCGTCGACCTGCTTGCGCAGCCGGACCAGCTCGGCGGTCTTCTCGTCGGCGGTCAGGTGCTCTTCGTCGCCGGCGTCGTCGATCTGCCGGGCGAAGGCGTAGACCGCGCTCAGGGCACGACGCTTCGGCTCGGGCAGCAGTCTGATGCCGTAGGAGAAGTTGCGGGCCTGATTGCGGGTCAGCCGTTCGCAGTAGGCGTACGCGGCGTCCACGTCCATCATCGTTGCGTCCCTCACTTCTTCTTTACCAGCACGCGCACCACATGGGCGAGCAGCCGCCCCTTGGTGGGGCGTGGGTGTAGTCCCAGGATGTCGTTGCCGGCCGCTTCGACGGAGTCGAGGGCGGCCCGGCCGCCGGCGGTGAAACCCGCCAGGGCCAGTCTTTCGCGTCCGGAGACGGTTGCGACCAGTGGTGCCCCCCGGTCGAGGAGGCGGCGGGCGCGCAGTGCTTCGAAGGCGACCAGGCGGCGCAGTGGCAGCCCGGCCCGCGCGGCGGCCAGGTCGGTCTCGGCGACGCCGAACCGGGCGAGGTCCTCCTGGGGCAGGTAGACGCGGCCGTTGCCGTAGTCCTCGGCGACGTCCTGGAGGTGTTCGGCGATCTGCAGGGCGGTGCAGATGTCGTCGGAGTACGCGATGCGGTCGGGGGTGGCCGCGTCGAAGATGTGCAGGACGATGCGGCCGACGGGGTTGGCGGAGAGCGCGCAGTACTGCGCGAGGTCGTCGTAGGTGGCGTAGCGCAGGACGGTCTGGTCCTGCCGGTTGGCCTCGATGAGGTCCAGGAGCGGCCGGACCGGCAGCGGGACCTCGCGCACGGTGGGTGCGAGGCGGCGCAGGACTGCCAGCTGCCCGCCTTCCGCGTACACGTCCGGGTCGTCGTACAGCTTCAGCAGTTCGGCTTCGAGTGCGTCCAGCTGGGCGGTGCGGTCGCCGGCGGCTTCGTCGCCGATGTCGTCGACGAGCCGGGCGTAGCCGTAGACGGCGAGCAGGTGGCGGCGGTGGCCGGGGGCGAGGAGGCGCAGGGCGACGGGGAAGTTCTCGGTGCCGGCCTGGGCCATGACCACGTTCGGATCAAGAATGTTCGGATCAAAGACGGTCGGCTCAAGAACGGTCGGCTCAAGAACGGTCGGCTCAAGAACGGTCGGATCAATCGAATTCGGATCATGCACTGTCTGATCCAACACTGTCCGGTCCGGCACTGCGGAGTCGGGCACTACGGGGTCGGGCACTACGGAGTCCGGCAGTACCGGGCCGGACAGTGCCGGGCCGGGCCCGCTCAGGCCGGGCCGGGCCGGTTCGCAGTCCACCCGGCCGACGCTTCCGGCGGTCCGGTCACTGCGGGCAGCGTGGGGTTCGTGTGCCATTTTGAATCTCCCGGGTTCGCAGGGAGCAGTCCCTCACGCATGCGGTCGCACACGCTGGCAGGACGGCTCCGAGACGACAAACAGCCAGGACCCCATCGCCTTCCCGGTCGGTTGTGCCGGTTCAGCTTGCCCGATGCGCATGACGCCGATCAAGCACCGTAAAGACGTGTGTCCTCTTGTGGCGGGTATTTTTCCGTCACGAAACAGTTCCGTTATCGTCCGTTCGCCCTCCCGTACCGGCGCGGGGAACCGAAGTGACGGTCTATTCCCGTCAGGACGCACGGCGAGCGTTGTCGGTTTCACCCGATTCACGGGTTCTTGCCCCGACGTTCCCGGGCGCGTCGGCCGTCTTGATCCAGGTGGTACGCGGGGTGCCGGGCCGCATCGGGATAACCGGAATTCATCATTCCGTTCATTTGAGCAGCGGGTATATCAATCCGGATACATTCTACGGGAACGCCCCGGAGCGGCCGCTGGCAATGCATGCACATGCGAAATATCGATAGCAAATGATGGTTTGTCGGTAAACACCGGACCGGTATGCGGCAGATCTGTAACCCGGTCACCACCGGTAAGCCGTTCGGGAAGCGCCGCCGGACGCCTGGGCCGGACGAGCGGTCACAGCCGGCGCCCGTTTGTTCCGTGAAGCGGTCCGCAGGACACCAAGACCGGAAAAGAACCTCCCCCGCGTACCTGTCACACGGGACCTTCGCCCCGGGTTTACGCAGGGCAGCGGTGAGAGGATCTACACATGGAAACGCACACACAGACGGTCGAGGAGCTGACAGTCGGCGAAGCACTGCGGCTGATGTCCCGGGCACCGCTGGGTCGTGTCGTCTTCACACTCGACGCCCTGCCGGTCATCCGCCCGGTCGCCTTCGCCTTCGAACCGGACGACACCGTGGTCATCCGCGTCGTCGCGGAGACCAGGGCGGTCCACGCCCTGCGGGAGAATGTGGTCGCGCTCCAGACCGACGAGTACGACATGGCCGCGCGCACTGCCTGGAACGTCACCGTCACCGGGCGGGCGGTGTCGCTGGACGACCCGTGCGACATCGAGCGCGCCGAGCAGATCCTGCCGCCGGCCTGGAGCCGGGGCGGCGACACGGCCTACTTCCGGATCCGCCCCACACTGGTCACCGGGCGGCGGCTGCGCCAGGCCGCCGCGGTCTGAGCCGACCACCGGAGGGCCGCCGCGGTCCGGTCAGGCCACCAGAAGGCCGCCGCGGTCCGGTCAGGCCACCGGACACCAACACCAGGCGGTCGCCGCGGTCCGGTCAGGCCACCAGAAGGCCGCCGCGGTCCGGTCAGGCCACCGGACACCAACACCAGGCGGTCGCCGCGGTCCGGTCAGGTCAGCCCGCGACGCGGGCCGCCTGAGCACTGCCCAGGAGCGTACGGGTGTACTCGTGCGCCGGGCGGAGCAGGACATCCTCCGCCGGGCCTGACTCCACCAGTCGCCCGCCGTACATCACCGCGACCTTGTCGGCCAGCCGCGTGGCGACGTCGATTTCGTGGGTGATCAGCACGATCCCCAGGCCGTAGGCGTCCCGCAGCTCCGCGAGCAGGTCCAGCACTGTGACCTTCACGCTCGCGTCGAGCGCCGCCGTCGGCTCGTCGAGCACCAGCAGGCGGGGCCGGACGAGCAGGGCCCTGGCCAGCGCCATCCGGGCCAGTTCACCGCCGCTGAGGTCACGCGGCAGCCGGTCCAGGAGTCCAGGGCTGAGCCCGACCCGGTCCACCATCCCGACGACCAGCTTGTCCCGTCCGGCCCCGGTGTCCGCCAGGTTGTGGACCCGCAGCGGCTGGTCCAGGGCGTGCCGGAGGGTGCGGCGCCGGTTGAACGCGGAGCGGGGGTTCTGGGTCACCAACTGGACCAGGCGCCGCTGCCCGGGGGTGCGCAGCGCGGGCAGGCTCACGCCGTCCAGGACCAGCGCACCGGATGTGGGTTCGAGCAGCCCGGCGAGCAGCCGGCCGACGGTGGTCTTGCCGGAGCCTGACTCGCCGACGAGTGCGAGCACCTCCCCCTCCCCCACGGTGAAGGAGACGTCCGCGACGGCGTGCACGGTCTTCTTGGAGCGCCAGGTGCCCGCGGCGAAGTCCCGTACGAGATTCCCGGCACTCAGCAACACGTCAGCGGGGACGGTGGCGGGGCGGGGCCCGGCGACGGCCGTGGCGGCCAGCAGTCCTCGGGTGTACGGGTGCTCCGGTGCGCCGAAGAGTTCCCGCACGGGTGCGGTCTCCACCAGCTCCCCGCCGGTCATCACACCCACGCGGTCGCAGACCTGCGCGATGACGCCCAGGTCGTGCGAGACGTAGAGGACCGCGAGGCCCAGCCGGGACCGCAGGTCGAGCAGCATCTTCAGGACGTCGGCCTGGACGGTCGGGTCCAGGGCGGTGGTCGGCTCGTCGGCGAGCAGCAGGGTCGGCTCGTACGAGAGTGCGGCGATCGCGATGACGACCCGCTGCAGTTGGCCGCCGGAGAACTTCGCGGGCAGGTCGCGCGGCCGGTCGAGGACCGGGCCCAGGCCGATGTCGTACAGGAGTTCCCGCGTCGCGGGGTCGTCCAGTTTCGCGCCGAGGTACCAGCGCAGCTGGCGGCTGACGGCGGTGGTGGGCGACAGTGCGGTCATCGGCTGCTGCGGGACGTACGCGATCCGGTGCCCGCGGATCCGCTGGAGTTCGCGGTCGCCCAGGCCGGTCAGCGACCGGCCCTCGAAGTCGAGCCGCTCCGCCGTGCGCGCGGCCCCGTCCGGGAGCAGGCCGAGCAGCGCGGCGCACACCGTCGATTTACCGCTCCCCGACTCGCCGACCAGGCCGAACACTTCACCCGGCGCGATCTCGAAGGAGATTCCGCGGACGGCCCGCACGTCACCGGCGTAGGTGACTGAGAGGTCCTCGACCCGCAGCAGGGGCTGCCGCCCGGTCATGACGTGAAGCTCAGCCGCTGCGGCGCCAGTCGGCTGATCCGCAGCTGTCCCTGGTCGACGGGGCTGAGCTCCGCGCGCTGGGCGACGGCCAGCTTCGGGTAGACGGGCGGGAAGATCACCGCGTCCCGGGCGAGGATGCCGTCCACCTTCGTCAGCGCGGCGGTCCGTTCGGCCTCGTCGGAGGTCTGCCAGACCGTGTCGATCAGCCTGTCGACTTCCGGGTTCACATATCCGCAGCTGAGGATGTTGGTGGAGGACGCCGGGGCGAGTGTCAGGTAGTTGGCCGGGCCCGAGGTGAAGCCGGAGGAGAACGTGTTCATGAGCATGTCGTAGTCGCGCGACATCCACTTCTGCGACCAGGGTCCGCCGGGCAACTGCTCGATGGTGACCTTGATGCCGGCCTTCTCCCAGCCCGCGGCGAGGACCTGGGCGATGTCCCGCACGGTCTGGTTCGCGCCGGCGGTGAGGGTGAACGACTTCGGCCCGGTGACCTCGGCGAGCAGCGCGCGGGCCTGGGTGAGGTCCGGAGCCGGGGTATAGACGTCGGTCTTCGTGTAGCCGAGTTCGCCGGGGCCGATCGGCCCCTGCCCCGGCAGGCCGTTCCCGCCGTACACCCGGTCGAGGACGCCCTGCCGGTCCATCGACACCGCGACGGCCTTGCGGAACTTCGGGTCGCTGAAAGGCGGGCGCTTCACGTTGACGTAGGTCAGGACGTCGAGCGGTGCCTCGGCGAGGACCAGCTTCAGCGAGCTGTCCTTCGTGATCGTGTCGAAGGTGGCGTTCGCCGGGTCGGTGATCAGGTCGACCTTGCCCTGGCGCAGCGCGACGACGCGGGTGTTCGGGTCGGTGAAGACCGTGTACTCGATGCCCTTGAACGCTGAGCCTGGTCCCCCGTGGTAGCGGTCGAACTTCGACATGGTGAAGCTCTGCCCGGCGGTGAACTTGTCGAGCTTGTACGGTCCGGTGCCCATCATCGTGTCCTTGCGGGACGCGAACGCCTTGTGGGTGACGGGCAGGTTCGTCAGGTGTGAGCGGAGCAGTCCGTACGGCTTGGAGAGCTTGATGCGGACAGTGAGGTCGTCGACCTTCTCGAAGCTCTGGACGTAACCGATCATGTACGTGATCCACTCACTGCCCGACGACATGTCCATCATGTGCCCGAGGGTGGCGACCACGTCGTCGGCGCCGAAGGTGTCGCCGTTGTGCCAGGTCACGCCGGGCTTGAGCCGGATGGTCCAGGCGAGCTTGTCCGCGGAGACCTCGGGCTCGCCGACGGCGAGCAGCGGCACGGAAGTCAGTTTGTCGTCATAGGCGTAGAGCGACTCCATGACCGGTTCGGCGATCCACCGGGTGATCTCGGAGCCGGAGTCCAGCGGGTTCAGGTTGCTCGGCGCGGACGCGACACCGATGCGCAGGATGCCGTCCTTGTGCCGGTCGGTGACGCGGGAACCGGAGTCGGAGGAGCCGGCGCAGCCGGTGATCAGCCCGCCTGCGGCGAGCGCCGCGAGGCCGAGGAAACCACGGCGGTCGAGACCGGTCACTGGATGTTCTCCTTCACGCTTTCAGGTGTCGCGACTGTGCTTTCCACTTCCGCGCTGTCCACTGCTCCGCTTTTTGCCGCCGCGTTTTTCCCCGGCGTGTTTCTCCCCGGCGTGTTTCTCCCCGGCGTGTTTCTCCCCGGTGCCGGGCCGGTGCGCAGCCCGTCGCCGAGCAGGTTGAAACCGAGGATGCCCAGGATCAGGACGGTGCCGGGCAGTACGGCGTACCACCAGTCGCCGCCCAGCAGTTGGCCGCCGGCGTCGGCGATCAGGTTGCCCAGGGTCGCGTGCGGCGGGGCGACGCCGAGGCCGAGGAAGCTCAGGCCGCCTTCGGCGAACACCGCGACGGCGATCGCGGGCAGGGCCTGACCGAGGACCGGCGGCCACACGTTGACCAGGACTTCCCCGAACAGGATCTCCCGGCGGGGCACGCCGAGCCCGCGCAGGCCCGCGACGTAGTCCTCCTGCATCTCCACGACGGTGGCCGCGCGGGCGATCCGGGCGAAGTACGGGATGAATCCGACGCCGATGGCCAGTGCCACGCGCAGTCCGTTGCCGACGGTGCAGGGTCCGAGGTCGATGTCCTTGGTGCCCGTCAGGCCGATGGCGAACATGACGAAGATGAACTGGGGCAGTGCCTGCACGGTTTCGACCGTACGCATCAGCAGCGTGTCGAGGCGTCCGCCGTGCCGGAATCCGGCCAGGACACCGATCGCCGTGCCGGCCAGGACCGCCAGAGCGATCGCGCCGAAGGAGATGAGCAGGGAGGTCCAGGCACCTTCGGCGGTCCGGGCGAGCAGGTCGCGCCCGAGGTGGTCGGTGCCGAAGGGGTGTGCGCCGGAAGGTGCTTCGGGTCCCGGGGCGACCAGTGCGGTCGGGCTGCCGTGCAGGCGGCCGAATGTGGCGACCGTGAGGTAGAGCAGGACGCAGGCTCCGCCGACCCACAGAGTGAGCCTGCTTTTCACGTTGTCTCCCCCTGCCTGACCCGGGGGTCGACGAGCATCGTGACCAGATCGACAAAGAGGTTCAGCGACAGGAAGACCACCGCGGTGGCCACGCAGCCGCCGAGCGCGAGGGGGTAGTCCTGGCGTTGGAACGCGGTTGTCATCAACTGGCCGATCCCGGGGATCTGGAACACGCTCTCGACCAGGACGGTGCCGGACAACAGGCCGCCGATCAGCACCCCGGCCACCGCGAGGGTGGGTGCGAGCGCACCACGCAGCGCCACCCGGCGCAGCACCAACAGGGGAGAGCCGCCCATCGCGCGGGCGAACCGTACGTGGTCACTGTCCATCGCCTCGGACAACCCGCCGCGCACCGAACGGGTGAGCATCGCGAAAGCGGCCAGGGCGAGCACGCCCGACGGCAGGAGCAGCACCCGCAGGTTGGCAGCCGGGTCGGTGCCGAAGGCGATGAATCCGCCCGCGTTGGGCAGCAGGTCGGGGTGGTCCTGCCCGACGAGGACCAGGCACACCACCGCGAGCCAGTAGCCGGGGACCGACAGTGCGGCGACCGTGAGCACACCGATCGCCCGGTCGGCGGACCGGCCACGGCGCAGCGCCGACCAGGTCCCGGCGAGCGCTGCCGGGACCAGGGCGAGCAGGGCTGCGAGCAGGCCGAGTTCGAGGGACACCGGCAGTGCCTTGCCGATCTGCGCGCCCACCGCCGAGCCGTCGTACAGGGAGTTGCCGAAGTCGCCGCGCAGGAGTCCGGCGGCATAGTCGGTGAACTGGTGCGGCAGCGGCTTGTCGAGTCCCATCCGGTGTTCGACCGCCGCGCGGGCGGCCGGGTCGGCGGCGACCTGCGGGCTGAGCTGGTTGACCGGGCTGGCCGGGGAGGCGTGCAGGAGGAAGAACATCCCCGTGACGACCGCGGACATCACCACGACCACGCCCAGGATGCGGCGCAGCGCGTAGACCGCCATCGACCAGCCCTCTCCTGTTTCTTACACGCCGTGGACCGCAGACCCCGGGTAGGGGTGTCTGCGGTCCAGGGCCGCGAGTCGTCCGGTCAGTACCGTACGCCCCGCCTGTCGCTTTTCCGTTCAGGTGGTTCCGTACAGCAGCTCAGGCGGTCTTCTTGACGACTCCGGTGCGGAACTTGTCCATGTCCGCGCCGCAGTCGCTGAGCACGGCGCCGTTGATCTCGTAGGCCCACAGGACCTCGAGGATGACCCGCTCCTGCTCTTCGGCGTCCCACGGGGCGTTGTCCATGGCGGCGCGGTAGCCGGTCTTGAACTCGTCGAGGTCGCCGAGCGCGTCGAAGATGTAGAACTCGCTGCCCTGGACCGCGGGGAGGTCGTAGAGCTTGCGCATGCGCTTGGCGATGAACCGACCGCCGGACATGTCGCCGAGGTAGCGGGTGTAGTGGTGCGCGACGAAGCCGCCGGGCCAGTCGAAACACATCTCCCGCATGCGCTCGCGGTAGCGGACGTTGGCCGGGTTGGCCGGGTGCCTGGTCTTCCAGTCGGCACCGGCGAGGAAACGCATGTCACGCTCAAGCGCCGGGAGGCGGGTCAGCTCGACCGGGTTGAACGGGGCGGCGATCTCGTTCTCCCGCAGCACCGCTGCGGCCTCTTCGAGGACTTCGTACATCCAGTAGTGCTGGGCGGTCATCTCTGTGTAGGCGTCGCGGTTGAGCTCGCCCTTGAGCAGCAGGTCAAGGAACCCGGACCCCTCGGCGCTCTGGTGGTGCGCCCAGGAGCGCTCGCGCAGGACCTGGTGGAAGCCCTTGGGGGCTTCCGGCCCGGTCGTACCCTCGGTGGCTTCGGGCTCGACGGCTTCAGGCTGGGTCGTCATCAGGGGTTCCCCCTCGTTTCAGGCGATGCAGCCCTCAGGCGCAGTGGGGTCTGCGGCTCTGCCGGGGCATGGCGGTGTGTCGGAACAACGCGCACGGGTGGCTCCGCCGCGCACGACGGCGGCGTGAATGTGCGGTCTGACCGCAGTCTGCGTTGCTCCATACGGTGGAGTCAAGAAGTTACCGACATTCTGTCGGCACGATATCGGCGGGGGTCGACGGCCACCTCGCATCGCCTCCAGATTAGGATAGCCTCACCTGGCTCATTTGCTGCTCGAAGGACGACCATGACTTCTGCGCACTCCCCGCGACGCACCTTCGCGGGCGCCGCCGCCGTGCTGACCCTGCTCCTGTCGTGGCTGGTCCTGGGCAGCCAGGACAAGGCCTTCGCCGAAGGCGGCAAGCCGGCGCTGGCCGCCGCGAAGCCGACCGGCCTGAACCCGGAGGGTGAGACGCTCACCGTCAAGGGTTCGGGCTACGCGGCGGGCACTCCGCTGTTCGTCACCGTGTGCGACATGAGCAAGGGGCCGGGCCGCGCGTGTGACATGGCCAACTACAAGGCGGCCACCGCGGACGTGTCCGGCGCGTTCACCGTCGAGCTGAAGGCGGTCGCGAAGTTCGGCACCACCGACTGCCTCACCACCAAGTGCACGGTGGCGACGAGCCGCAGCGACAATCCGCGGGACCGCAGCCAGGAGGCCCTGCTGCCGGTCGGCTTCACCGGCGGCATCGCCGCGGGGCTGCCCGACATGGCCGCCGCACCGCCGGCCGGCGCACCCGCTGCTTCCGGGCACGACAGCGGGGCCGCGGCCGAGCACACCGCTGAGAAGAAGTCGGACGACGGCCCGACCGCCGCGACGCTCGGCTGGATCATCCTCGGCGTCGCAGTGTTCCTCTGCGTGGCGAGTGTCCTGATGAAGCTGTCGCAGCGGCGCAACACGGTGTGATTCCGCGCCGTCGCCGCGGTTTCTGAGCGGCACACCAGCCCCACCCCGCCCGAAGCAGACCTGAGGTTCCCATGAGCGACAGCACGTTCGGCCCCGACGTCGTCACCGCGATCAGCGCCCACATGAACGGTGACCATCCCGAGGACTGCCTGGTCATCGTGCGCGGCCTGGGCGGCCGGCCGGCCGCCGTCGGCGCGACGATGACGGACCTCGACGCGCTCGGTGCCGACTACCTGGTCACCGCCGCCGACGGCACCCGGGAGACCGTGCGGGTGCCGTGGCTCACCGAGCTGACCGAACGCCGCGAGGTCCGCGCCGAGGTCGTGCGCCAGTACGACGAGGCGTGCGCGAGCCTGGGCCTGCCGGGCCGGGACCCGGACGCGCAGCACTGATCACGTACTGAGTCCTCGGACGCAGCGGCGGCCCGGGAGGAGCACTCTCCCGGGCCGTCGCCGTTGTCATTGACCGTGCCGCGCCTTACTGTGCCGTGCCGCACTGTGCCAGGTTGTGCCGCACAGCGCTGTGCCGCACTGAACATTAAAAACCTAGTGACTACTAGGTTTTTACGGAGATAATGGCGGGTCGCCCTCCACCACTGAGGAACATTGGCCACGGCCGTTCAGAACCCCGGAGACCCGCTTTATGTCGCCGCAATCCATACCCGTGGAAAGTACTGACAAGGAGTCAGCCGCACCCCCTCCGCGCATGTCGCAGAAGGTCGTCGTCGCGATCGTCTTCGTCGCGGCCATGTTCGTCGCCATCCTCGACGTGACCATCCTCAACGTCGCCCTGCCGTCCATCGGCAAGCAGTTCCACGCGTCGTCCGAGGACTTCGGCATGATCGCGGTGGGCTACCTGGTCAGCCAGGCCGTGGTCATCCCGGCCTCCGGCTGGGTCGGCGACCGGTTCGGTACCAAGCGGGTCTTCCTCTTCGCCCTGGCCCTGTTCACCGTCGCCTCGACGCTGTGCGGCGCGGCGCAGAGCCTGGATCAGCTGGTCCTCTTCCGGATCCTGCAGGGCGTCGGCGGCGGCATGATGATGCCGGTCGGCATGGCCATGCTGTTCCGGGTCTATCCGCAGGAGGAGCGGGTCCGCGTCTCCCGGATCCTGATCATCCCGACGGCGATCTCCCCCGCGTCCGGGCCCGTCCTGGGCGGCCTGCTGGTGGACAACGCCTCGTGGCGCTGGGTCTTCTACATCAACGTCCCCATCGGCCTGGCCGCGCTCGTCTTCGGCGCGGTGTTCCTCAAGGAGCACCACCACCAGGCCCCGGGCCGCTTCGACATCCGCGGCTTCCTGCTGGCCGGCACGGGCTTCGCGGCACTCATGTACTCGCTGAGCGAGGGCGCGGGCAAGGGCTGGGACAGCCCGCTGATCATCTCCACCGGCGTCGCCGGTGTGCTGCTGCTCACCGCCATGGTCGTGGTCGAACTGCGCATCCCCGAACCGATGCTGAAGCTGCGCCTGTTCAAGGACAAGCTGTTCGTCTCCGCCAACCTCGTGTCGATGCTGGGCGGTATCGCCTTCATGGCGGTGCTGTACGTGTTCCCGCTCCTGTGCCAGCAGGCCTTCCACTGGTCGGCGCTCAAGACCGGCCTGCACACCTTCCCCGAGGCCTTCGGCGTGATGGCCGGAACGCAGCTGGCGTCCCGGATCTACCCGAAGCTGGGCCCGAAGCGGCCGATGTTCGCCGGCATGCTGGGTGTGGCCGTCTGCGCGGTGCTGCTGAGCACGATGGACCAGGACACCCCGACCGCCGCGATCCTCGCGATGCTGTTCTTCACCGGTTTCTGCATGTCCAACGTGTGGACGCCGATGCAGGCCGCGGCGTTCGCGAAGGTGGCGCCGGAGGACAACGGCCGCGCGTCGACCCTGTTCAACACCCAGCGCCAGCTGGGTTCGGCGCTCGGTGTCGCGATCGTCGGTACGGTCATCTCCGCCGTCGGCGCGTTCACGACGTCGTCCGCCGGTCCGGTCGCCAACCTGGACGCCTACCGCACCGGGTTCTGGGCCGCCGCGATCGCCTCACTTGTCGGTGCCGGTCTGTCGTTGCTGATCAACGACAAGGACGCCGAGGCGACGATGGGCAAGGCCAAGAAGACCGAGCCCGCGGCTGGGACCACCGGCGCGGAACCGGTCGCGGCTTCCGCATAGCAAGAGTTCAGCCGTACGGAAGGCCCGGCGCGTTTTCGCACGGAGCCTTCCGTACGTCCGGAAAATCGGGTGTCCCCGGCATCAGCAGGTCGGCGGCACCCGTCGTTCCCCGGCTCCCCGCCGCCCTGTGGGTAAATTGATGACTGTGTCCGAAGCGATGCGCCAAGCATCCGATCAGGCCGTCGTCCAGGAGTTGCGGCTCACGGCGTTCAAGTCGTTCCACGACGAGGTCCTGCCACTGTCCCCGCTGACGCTGCTCATCGGCCGGAACAGCAGCGGCAAGTCCAACACGCTGGACGGGCTTGAGGTGCTGTCACGGCTGGCCCGGGGGGATGACATCCGGGACGCTCTGAACTCCCGACAAGGTGCCGCCGGCCCGATCCGTGGCGGGCTCGAAGGCTGCGTTCCGCAGGGATGGACCAATTCACCCTCGGCTGTACGGTCGGCTCGGAGCGGGGACCGATCAGGCTGGACGTGACGGTCAGGGTGACACCGGAGGTGCAGATCGTCCATGAGCGGCTGACCGGGCCGACCGGGCGAGGAGGCAAGGTCCTTCTCGACGTGGAGGCTCCCGACGGAAGCCACAGTGAGCTTCCGGTCAGCTGGTTTGACGGCCGTAAGGGACCCGGTCCATACACGTCTTTGCGCTCATCCCGTCTGGTGACCTCCCAGCTTCCACTACGTGTGCCAGGCAAAAGAGTCGGTGAGAAAGACGTACTGACCGCCGCGGAACTGATGCTGTCAGCCTTGCGCGGGACCTTCCATCTCGATCCTGTCCCGCATCTGATGCGTCAGTACGTCCCACACCGCGATGTGAATCTGCGCCGCACCGGCGAGAACGTGTCCGCGGTCGTGGCCAGGATGGCGCGGCAGGGCCACCCGGGGTTCGGCCGTCTCCTTGATCTGCTAAGCGGACTGGCCGACCACGACATCGACCGCATCGCACTCAGTACCTCCGATCTCGGCGACGTGGTCACCACCGGCGCCGACAGCGGCTCGACCCTCATCGACCACGCCACTGCCCGGGTCGGCTGCGGCGACCTGTGCATCCTGGTCGAGCGCAACCGCTGCCCGCCGTCGCATACGGGGCTGGGCCCACTCCGAACGGAGTGGGCCCAGCCCCGTATGCGGTACGGACGATCAGGCGTTGCCCGCCGCTGCCGCGTTGCGGGCCGCCGCCGCCTTGCGGAACTTCGTGGTGCGGTGCTCCGGGTCCTTGTCGAACTTCGGGATGATGTGCTCGCCGAAGAGCCGGATGGTCTCCATCGTGCCCTCGAGGTCGTCGACACCCAGGCCGAGGACCAACTGGTCGACGCCGGCCGCCTCGAACTCCCGGATGGCCTTCATCGCGGTGTCGGGGTCGCCGCAGATGAACGCGCCCATGTCGGCCGCCGCGCGGACCATGTCCGCGTTGACGTCCTCGATCAGCTCGGGCCAGTACGGGATGCCCTCGGGGTGCGGGAACGTGTCGTGGTAGCGGAACACGTTCGAGGTGAGGTACATCGGGCGGGACTTGACCGCCTTCTGCACGGCCTCTTCCGTCGTCTCCGACACGAAACCGGTGGAGCAGATCATCACGTTGTCGTTCACGAAGTCACCGATGGGCTCGGCGTACTGGATGTTGTCCTTGTAGAGCTTCACGGCCTTCTCGGCCTGCTCCGCGTCGCCCACCGAGAAGCCGAGACACCCGAGCCCGTAGCGGGCCGCCATCTCGTACGACTGCGGCGAACCGGCGGCGTACCACATGGCCGGGTGCGAGCCGCCGTACGGCTTCGGGAGGATCTTGCGGGGCGGCAGCTCCCAGAACTTGCCCTTGTAGCCCTGGTATTCGTCCTGCATGAACATCTTCGGGAACTCCCGGATGACGTCTTCCCAGATCTCCTTGGTCCCGGACATGTCCTCCATGCCGGGCAGGAAGCCGAGGATCTCGTGCGAGCCGGCGCCGCGGCCCGTACCGAACTCGAAGCGGCCCTGGGTGATCTGGTCGAGCGTGGTGACCCGCTCGGCGACCTTGGCCGGGTGGTTCACCTGCGGCAGCGGGTTGAAGATGCCCGAGCCGATGTGGATGTTCTTCGTGGCGTGCGCGAGGTAGCCGAGCAGCACATCGTTCGCGGAGATGTGCGAGTACTCGTCGAGGAAGTGGTGCTCGGTCACCCAGGCGTACTTGAAGCCCGCCTTGTCCGCCGCGACGCAGTACGCCAGCTCGTTCATGATCGCTTCATGTTCGGCGTTGGGGTTGCCCTCGCGCCGGAACTTGGGGACGTACCCCTGGATGAAAACGCCGAATTCCACGAAATATCTCCATTGCCTATGCCGGTGACATCTCTGTCACGGTCCGTCGGAGTGTGTCCACAGGCTAGGAAGACAACTAGACAGGGTCAATGACTTTCGGAGGGCCCGCCGTGGTGACGCCGGTCACTACAGCGTGCATTTGTGCAGGTGACACGTGTGCAAGCGGTGTTTCGCACTACCGTTGGGCACTATGAGCGAGAACGTCGTATGGCATGAGGGCGGCATCAGCCGCGCGGATCGGGCCACCCGCGGGGCCACCGTCTGGTTCACCGGACTGTCGGGATCGGGCAAGTCCACCGTCGCGGTGGCGTTTGAAGGACTGCTGACGGAACGTGGCATTTCCGCCTACCGGCTCGACGGCGACAATCTGCGCCACGGGCTCAACGCGGACCTCGGTTTCAGCGAAGCCGACCGTACGGAGAACATCCGCCGCGTCGGCGAGGTGGCCCGGCTGTTCGCGGACGCCGGGCTGGTCGCGATCGTCCCGGTCATCAGCCCCTACCGGGCCGACCGTGATCGCGTACGCGGACTCCACCGCGACAGCGGACTCCCGTTCCTGGAAGTGTTCGTCGACACACCGATCGAGGAGTGCGAGAAGCGCGACCCCAAGGGGCTGTACGTGAAGGCGCGGGCCGGGGAGATCTCCGACTTCACCGGGATCTCCGCACCGTACGAAGCGCCGCAGGCCCCGGAGCTGCGGCTCACCCCGGCCGACGGTGATCCCGTACAGCAGGCGGCTCTTGTCCTTGCCGCGCTGGAGAAGATCTGAACCCACGCACGTCAGTCATGTGCACAGATCCCCCTGAATGATCTCCTCATGGGCGTGATGTGCATGTCCGACGCGGCGGAATCCATACCGGACAAAAACAGCGGGGCCCCGGACAACCGGGACCCCACTGCTTGTTGACCGTCAGTCAGGTTGACGGTCAGTCTGATCGACCGTCGGTCAGGCCGACCGTCGGTCAGCTCGACCGTCAGTGACCCAGACCGCCCGTGGCCGGCTTGCGGCCGTGCTTCATGAAGAAGGCCAGCACCATGGCGACCAGACCGACGGCGGCCAGCATCCAGAAGCCGGTGACAAAACCGTCCTCGGTGTAGGTCTCCGGGATCGGGCTGGTCTTGGTGCCACCGGTGGGGAGCGGGAAGGTCACGGTGAACTTGTTCGCCGCCAGGACCACACCGGCGAGGGCGGTGCCCACGGCCGCGCCGAACGCCTGGCCGACGACCAGCATGCCGGAGCTGACCCCCTGCTGGTCCTGCGGCACCGCTTCGATCATCAGGTTGGGCGCGGCGGCGTAGTACATGCCGAAGGCGATGCCGAAGACCGCTCCACAGATGAGGAGTTGGACCCACGAGCCGTGCATGAAGACGTACATCACCATGGCGGTGGTCATCAGGGTGAGGGACACCATCAGCGGCAGCCGGAGGCCGGACTTCTGCGACCAGTATCCGGTCAGCGGACCGGCGACCATGCTGCCGAGCGACTGCCAGACCATCAGGTGCAGTGCCAGCGCCAGCAGGGTGAAGCCGAGCGAGTAGGACAGCGGGTCGTTGAAGACCGCCATCGGGCCCATCTGCTGGGCGATCGCCGGGATCGCCTGGTCCGGCAATCCCTGCAGCTTGGCCGCCTCAGCCGCCGAACCCATGACGACC
Organism: Kitasatospora sp. UYEF31; assembly: GCF_057291755.1. NCBI lineage: Bacteria > Bacillati > Actinomycetota > Actinomycetes > Kitasatosporales > Streptomycetaceae > Kitasatospora > Kitasatospora sp. UYEF31. The sequence continues at coordinate 74,722 of NZ_JBXAWK010000016.1, read as the reverse complement.
AACTGCTTCATCTCGGCGGCCTTGGGCGTCAGCCCCATGAAGGACGTTGCGTAGTTCTGCACACCGACGAGGATGTTGGCCAGGAAGCCGATCGCGACGACCACCAGGACCTTGGGGTTGGTCAGCAGCTTCAGGTCCATGATCGGGTCCTTGGTGTTCTTCTCCCACAGGGCGAAGGCGGCGACCATGGCGGCACCGCCGATCCCGTACGCGATCGACGTGGGCTTGCCCCAGCCCCAGTGCTGACCGTTGGAGACGTACCACAGGAGCATCGCCACGCCGCCGCCCAGCAGGACGGAGCCGATCCAGTCGAGCTTCTGCTTGACCCGCAGCCGGGTCTCCGGCACCAGGAAGATCAGCGGCGGGATCAGCACGATCATGTAGATGAGCAGGAACCAGAACAGCGAACGCCAGCTGTAGTGGTCCGTCAGCAGGCCGCCCACGATCGGTGCGACGGCGGCGGAGAGGCCGAGGCCGGTGGCGGAGATGCCGATGGCGACCGGCACGAACTTACGCGGCATCAGGTCGCGGATCAGACCGAAGACCATGACGGTCATGGCGAACGCCACGCCCTGCAGGCCGCGGCCGAGCAGGAACATGCCCCAGCTCTCGGTGAGCGCGCAGACCAGGGTGCCGGCCAGGAAGGAGAAGCTGCAGCCGAGCAGGATCTTCTTTTTGCCGTAGAGGTCGGAGGCCCGTCCCAGAAGCGGGCTGATCGCGCCGCCGACCAGGGCGATCATCACGGTCATCCAGGTGATGTTGTCACCGGCCGTGGGGAACGACGGGGCGATATCGCGGGTGGCCGTGGACACCATCGCGTACTGCAGCGGAACAACCTCGGCGAACATCACGATGGTCGCCAGTACGGCGATCAGCTTGCCCTTCGAAGCACCTTCGAGGCGGCCGGTGACGTCCTCCGAAGCCGACTCGGGTGGCTTTCCGGATTTACTGAGGGTCTCAGACATGGTTCGTCGGACCTTTCGAGCTCGTACGGAGGCGCATCAGGGCGATGCGCTGAGTGCGGGGTGACGGGATCTCCCCGGCGCGCAGGGGGCGCCGGGTCCCACACCTGCCGCATCGGACACGTGTCGTCTGCTGACACGCAGTCATGCGGTGGGTGCGGTTTTGAGGAGGGCGGAAACGGTCCAGCGGATACGGGGCGCCTCATGAGCGCTGCACCGTCTGCCGCACGTCGTCGGAGGCCGACGTGCCGGGCCGAACTGCTTGACAGTGTTTAACAGATCACCTCGGCGCTTGGGAAGAGAATTCGCGCGCCACTGATCGCCCATGCCCATCTCGTGATCAGTTGTGATCGCCGCCACGTATGACAGAACGTCAGCAAGCGGATGTATGACGGCTTTTCGCTGCGGAAGGTGAATCGCGGGGCACGACGCCGATCACAATCGGCACCGGGGACTCCGTGGCGGACCGACAGCGGACCGACGACTGCTCTCCCGTCCGGAAACGCGCGCTACCCGCGCCGGGTGGTACAGCGCCCGGTCACCCCCGTCATACCTGCGGGCTACGCCGCAGGTGCCCTCCCCAGCGGGACGCCGACCACAAAGCGTGATCCATAGCTTCGTCCCAGGACGCCACACCACCTGGAACGGAAGGATCCGCCGTGAAGGCCCCCCTCGCCTCCCTCATCTCCCTCACCCGGCTGCGCCGCGGGCTGCTCGCCGCGCTGGTCAGCACCGCAGTCGTCGTGCCGGTCTCGGCGGCGGCCAGGCCCGCGGTCCCGGCACCGGCACCGGCGCGGCTCGCGCCGGTCTCCGCCGACTCCCTCGGCGCGCGGTACACCGCGAACCGGGACAACATCGCCGAGGCGGCCCGGATGGCCGCGGCGGACGGTGCCAGCGGCCGGGCCGAACGGCTTTGGGCGCTCACGGAGCCGGGGCGGCAGTTCCTGTCCTTCGACGGGCGGGGCGGCGGGCGGGTCGTGGAGGTCCTCGGTGACCTGGCGTCAGCCCGCAGGGTGGCCGTGCTCGTTCCGGGTTCGGACACAAATCTGGACACCTACGACGGCGGCGGCTCGTACAAGCGGCTGGGCGGCGGTGCCGTCGCACTGCGCGATGAGCTGCGCCGCCAGGACCCGGCGGCGTCGGTCGCCGTGGTCACCTGGCTCGGGTACACGACCCCGGACACGGTCAGCACCGACGTCCTGAGCGTCGGGTCAGCCGACCATGCGGCTCCGGACCTGCGGAAACTCGTCCAGGAGCTGCATGCCGCGACGCCGGGGGCCGGCATCGCACTGTTGTGCCATTCGTACGGTTCGGTGGTCTGCGGGCGCGCCGCGCCCGGTCTGACCGTGGACGACATCGTTCTGTACGGAAGTCCAGGCGCCGGCGTGAACACTGTCAACGACCTCCGGACACCGGCCCGCGTCCTGGTCGGCCGGGGCGGTGGCGACTGGATCGCGGACATCCCGCACGTGCGCCTGAGCCTCTTCGGCGTGACCCTCGGCCTCGGCGCCGACCCGGCGTCCGCGGACTTCGGGGCCCTGCCCTTCGCGGCCGGTGACGGCGGCCACAGCGACTACCTCAAGCCCGGCTCCCTGTCTCTGCACAACCTCGCCCGCATCGCGCTGGGCCGCGCTCCGGAGGCCTCCCATGGCTGAAATGCGTTCCCTCGTACGGACGATAGAAGCTTCGACCCCGCCGGACCGGGACCGCGCGGTGGACGCCCTGCGGGCCTTCGCGATCCTCGGGGTCGTCCTCGGCCACTGGCTGGTCACCGCCATCACGGTCAACGAGGACGGCGGACTGCGGGCCACGAGTCCCCTGCGGCTCCTGCCCGAACTGACGCCGGTTTCCTGGGTGTTCCAGACCCTGGCCGACTTCTTCCTGGTGGGCGGGCACGTCGGGGCGAAGGGCTATGCCACGGCACGGGCCCGCGGGACGGGCTACCGCAGGTGGCTCGGCGCGCGGCTCCTGCGGCTGTTCAAACCGGTCGCGGCGGTGCTCGGCCTGTGGGCCGTGGTCACCGCGGGCCTGCTGGTGACAGGCGTCGGCTTGCAAACCGTACGAACGCTGTTGACGTTGGTTCTGTCCCCGCTGTGGTTCCTGCTGGTCTTCACCGCGTTGACGGCGCTGACCCCGCTGGTCACCCGGCTGAACCCGGTGTGGCCGCTGGCCGTGGTGGGTGCCGTGGACCTGGTCCGCTTCGGCCTCGACGGACCCGAACAGCTGGGCTGGGTCAATGTGTTCGCGGGCTGGCTGGTCCCCTACTGCCTCGGCGCGGCCTGGGCGCGCAGAGACATCAGGAAGTCAACTGCCTTAGCGCTGCTGGCCGGTGGAGTCATCGCGACGGTCACCCTCGTCCGCTTGGGCGGCTACCCGGCGAGTATGGTCGGGGTGCCCGGCGCGGCGGTGTCCAACCTCAACCCGCCGACGCTCGCAGCGGTCACCTTCGGGCTGGCCCAGTGCGGGCTCGCGCTACTGCTGCTCGGCCCGCTGCGCCGGGTGCTGCGGCGGCCGGCGGCCTGGGCTGCGGTCGCGGTGGTGAACCTGTCCGCGATGACCGTCTTCCTGTGGCACCAGACCGCGATGATGGCGGTGACCACCACCGGCCTGCGCTTCGGGACGCTGCCCGGACTGCACACCACACCCGACGGGTACGGATGGGTTGCCGCCAGGCTCTGCTGGCTGCCGGTGTTCGCCCTGGCGCTGGGCGTGTGCTGGGGAGCCTTCCGTACGTTCGAACAATCCCGGAACCGACGCCCTGTCAAGGCCGCGGCCGGCAGCCGTGTTTAAGGTTGATCTTGTGCAGAGGACACGCAGGAACCCGCTCCGGGCCGTCGGCCCGGCCTTCAGCACGGCGTGGGAAGACCTGACCGACTTCAGCTCCCTGCCGCTGCCGCGGATGAAGACCGGGCCGCGGTGGGTCAACTGGCTGCCGCACACCCTGATCGTCCTCTACGCCCTCATCCTGCTCCGCGTGAGTGAGGATGATCTGTACTCCAGTTACGGCATCGGCGGCGCGCTGAGCCAGCCGCTGGCCACCGCGAGCGCGCTGGCCCTCCTCATAGCCCTGCGCCGGCCGGCGGCCGCCTGGTGGCTGTCGACCGCGACCATGGTCGTGACCGCGCAGGCGATGGCGACAGCGACCACGGCCGTGACCGCGCAGCCGGCGCTCCCGCACGTGCCCCAGCAGGACACCTGGCCCTGGACCAGCGCCGGGATCTGGAGCCACGTCGCCGTGCTCTTCCTCCTCACTCTGCGGGTGCGGACCAGAGTCGCCGTCGAAGCTCTGCTGCTGAACGTGCTGTGGACGGTCGTCGCCGTGTTGTGGGGAGGGCGCGGCTACGCTTCGAGCGCGCTGATCGCCTTCATCCTGTTCACCGTCGTGGTGGTCGTCGGTTCTTCGCTGCGCAGCCGGCGCGAGGCCGAGAACCTGCTCACGGAGCAGGAGGTCCTGACCGCCGAGGAGCGGGGGCGGCGCACTCTCCTGGAGGAACGCGGCCGGATCGCCCGGGAGCTGCACGACGTGGTCGCGCACCACATGTCGGTGATCTCGATCCAGGCGCAGGTCGCCGTGCACCTGGTCGACAATCCGTCCGAGGAGCTGAAGGAGAACCTCGCGGGCATCCGCGGGAACGCGCTCGAAGCCCTCGCGGAGCTGCGCAACGTGCTCGGGCTGCTGCGGGCGGAGGAGAGCGCTCCCACGGCCCCGCAGCCGACCCTCGCCCGGCTCGACGGGCTGGTGGAGAACGTCCGCGCCGCCGGGGTCCCGGTGACGGTCGAAAGCACCGGTCCGGCGGAGCCGTTGCCGCCCGGTGTCGAACTGTCCGCCTTCCGGATCGTGCAGGAGGCGTTGAGCAACGCGCTTCGCCACGCGCCGGGTTCGTCGGTCCGGGTGTGGATCCAGTATGCGGAGCGCAGTGTTCAGATCCGGGTGGTGAACACCCCGCCGGAGAAGGCGGCGCCGCTGTCGCCGGGCGCGGGGCACGGGCTGCTCGGCATGCGTGAGCGCGCTGCCATGCTGGGCGGCGAACTGGCCGCCGGGCCCACTCCCGGCGGCGGGTTCGAAGTGACTGCATTCCTGCCGGTTGCAGGCCAGGCGGGAGGCCAGGTGCCAGGCGGGAGGCCGAGCGGCAGGTCAAGCGGAAATCCCTGAGGAGGGCAAGGACACATGACCATCCGGGTAGTGATCGCCGACGATCAGATGATGGTCCGTCAGGGCTTCACCGTGCTGTTGAACGTGCAGCCCGACATCGAGGTCGTCGGGCAGGCGGTGGACGGCCTCGAAGCGGTCGCCCGGGTCGCCGAACTCCGGCCTGATGTCATCCTCATGGACATCCGGATGCCGGAGCTCGACGGCATCGAGGCCACCCGCCGCATCTCCGCAGACCCGGATTCGACGGTCAAGGTCCTGGTGCTGACCACGTTCGACCTCGACGACTACGTCTATGAGGCGTTGCGCGCGGGGGCCTCCGGCTTCCTGCTCAAGGACGCGTCAGCCGACCAACTGGCCGAAGCCGTACGGGTCGTGGCGGCCGGTGACGCCCTGCTCGCCCCCAACATCACCAAGCGTCTCATCGCCGAGTTCTCCCGGATGGGCGCCCCACGGGCGCCCGCGAAGGACCGCGTCGGCAGCCTCACCGAACGGGAGACCGAAGTCCTCACCCTCATCGCACAGGGGTTCTCCAACGCGGAGATCGGCGGCCATCTGGTGCTCGCTGAGCAGACCGTGAAGACCCATGTCAGCCGGATCCTGGTGAAGCTGGGGTTGCGGGACCGCACCCAGGCGGCGGTGTACGCGTACGAGTCGGGCCTCGTCCGGCCAAGTTCTGCGTAACGGGGCGACACGAAGATCACGATGACCGAAATCCTGGTTATTCGCGCTCCATAAGCATGATTTCGGTCATCGTGATCTTACCTACGCGAGTCTTCTGTACGTGTCGGCAACCTGCGCCCAGCGCTCCACGGCGGGCGCGGAGACCGAACCGTCGGCCGCCCGCCAGTCCCCCACCGCCGAGTAACACACGACGCGACCGGCCGTGCCCCGGTAGCGGTCGGCCAAGAGCTCCGGCAGTTCGTCCCAGGTGGCCGACAGCAGGAACTCGTCGAGCATCGGGTCGGTGATCTGCGCCGCCATGCCGGCCGTGTCCTTGGTGGCGAACAGCCGGGCCAGCGTGGGCTGGATGCCCTCCCAGCCGTGCTGGGACAGGACTTTCGTGTACCCGGGGGTCGACGCGTAGAAGGCGATCCGCAGCCTGGCCTTGTCCCGTTGCCGGGCGATCTCCTCGTCGGTGTCCCCGACCGCCGTCATGACGGGGCAGACGAGGGTGATGTCCTCGACCGCGCGCCCGGCTTTGCGGGCGCCTTCCGCCAGTTCAGGCCGTACGACATCGTTCAGGTAGGAAATGCTGTGCAGCGGGTGGACGTGCAGGCCGTCGGCGACCTCGCCGGCCATCCGCAGCATCCACGGGTTGACCCCGGCGAGGTAGACGGGCGGGTCGGCGTGCGCGGACGGGCCGGGCGACCATTCCGGAGTGAGCAGCGAGAACTTGTAGAAGTCCCCGTCGAAGCGCAGGCGTTCCGCGCCGCGGAAGGCCCGCCAGATGGCGCGGACAGCGGCGACGTACTCCCGGAGCCTGGGCCCGGGGCGGTCGAACTCGGCACTGTACCGGCGCTCGACGTGTGCGCGCACCTGTGTGCCCAGGCCGAGGATGAACCGGCCGCCGGTGGCTTCGGAGAGTTCCCAGGCGGCCTGCGCGCTGACCATGGGGCTACGGGCGAAGGCGACGGCGATGCCGGTGCCGACGGTGAGCCCGCCGCCAGGCCCGGCCGTGGGTCCGTTGGTGCCTCCGCCGGTGGCGAGCGCGGCGGCGGTGGCCGCACCGTAGGCGGTCCGGCCACCTTCCGTCAGCCACAGTCCGTCGAAGCCGACGCGTTCGGCGGTGCGGGCGATCTCCTGCATCGTGCGCAGGTCGGCGCCGGCGGCCATCACGTCAAGTTTCGGCAGCGCTGTCATCCGGAGCCCCTTTGTGAATTTCCCTCCGGAAGCTGTGACGCCTCAGGTGGCTGTGGCACCTTCGCCTTCGCCTTCGCCGGCGTTGGTGTTGGCGTTGGTGTTGGCGTTGGCGTTCTCGGCGGCAGTGACCAGCGCGGCGGGGAGGACTTCGTCAGCGGGCAACGAGCGTGAGGCGACGCCCAGTTCGACGGCCTCACGGCCGCTGGAGGTCCGCCCGTTGAGCAGCAGGTCAGCGGCGACCGCCCTGCTCACCGTACGGGGAAGGGTCCAGTGTGAATGCGCGTCGAGCCGGGCGTAGGCCTCGCCCATCGCCCGGCCCATGGCCGCGGAGAAGACGTTGAGCCGGTCGGGGCGGTCGGGCGTGAGGGCGGCGACGCCGCCGGCGAAGTCAGTCCGGAGCAGTGTTCCGGCCACTTCCCCGCCTAATCCTCCGAGGTGGGGTGCAGGTCGTTCTGCGCCATGTCCTCGACGAACTTGGTCAGCAGGCGGGCGAAGTCCTCACGTTCGGACTCCTCCCACTTGCCCAGCATCTCATTGAGGTGCTGGTCGAGGACGGCGGCGACCTTGCGGCGGACGGCGTCGCCGCGCGAGGTGAGCGACACTACGCTGACGCGGCCGTCGTCGGGGCTGGGCGTGCGCCGGACGTAGCCGTCGCGCTCGAGCTGGCCGATCTGCCGGGCGGTGGCGCCGGGGTCCATGTTGGTGCGGCGGGCGAGCTCGCCCATCGGCATCGGCCCGGACTTCTTGATCCTGCGCATCAGCACATAGGCCGGCTGGGAGATGCCGGCACCGGCCGCTTCCGCCTGGCGGGCGTACACCCGGCGGCTGGCGTGCCGCCGCAGGAGGGTCTCCAGCGCCCGCTGGATCGTATCGACGTTCTCGGTGGAGTTCACCGGAACATGATACCAGTGCTTGACTCCGTCAATTTTATCGTTCAAGTACAAATGCCGGAGATTGTTAAGACGGATGAGCAGGCCGGTTCTTCAGGAAGCCTACTCCCGGCGGGGGTTCCACTCCGAATCGCGACAGTGCGCGCGAAGGTGTGCGACCACCCCGGTCCCGACGGAGGACCGGGACCGGAGCGGACAGCTGCGACTATGACAGTGTGACCGCGCCCACACAATGGCCAACGGGCTGATGGCGCCAATGGGTCCGGACCAGTTCCACAGCGGGCGTCCGCACGACGGGGTTTTCCACCCACTGAGCACGGATCTGTTTCACACCGCGACGCTGAGCACGGATCTGTTTCACACCGCGACGCTGAGCACGGATCTGTTTCACACCGGGACACTGAGCAACGTCCGGCCGTCGTCGGTCCGTACGTCGAGTTGTCTGATGTCCGCCCGCTGGGTCGGCACCGCGCCGTGCACGGTCAGGGGATTGGGCTGCCCGGAGACGCCGTAGCCCTTCGGCGGGACCGTCCAGCCGGACGCGACCTCCTCCTTGCCGTCCTTGCCGACCGCGATCAGGCGGCAGGTCAGGGGGCCCGTCACACCCGACAGGTCGAGGCCGAGGTGTGTGCCCCAGCCCTTCGATTCGAGCAGGACCTTCGCCGAGGCCCCGGTCGTGGTGTTGCCCGCGGAGAAGTACTCCCCCGGCTGCCCCGGGGCGGCGCCCGGATACATCGGGTCGTAAGCGGAGGCCGACTTCGTGTCCTCGGCGCCGAACACCACCGAGCCGATCCCGAAACTCATCCCGACGAGGGCCGCCGCGGCGGCGACCGCCGTGAGCGCACGGCCGGTCTTTCGCCGCCGTTCGCGTTCGGCCCGGTGCCGCAGCAAGTCGAGGAGCACACCGTCCCCGGCCGTGCCCGTCGGCTCAACCGTCTGCTCATCTGCCCGCCCGGGGCTGACCGGCGGCAGCGCGGCGACACCGGTGTCGCCACTGCCGTTGCGGCCGTTGCTGCCGAAGCGGACGGGCACGACCGTCGAATCCGCGAGGATGTCGAAACCGCCGGAGCCGAACTCCGCCGGGTCGAGACCGCGCAGCGCGGCCCCGATGCCGGAGAACTCCGCGACCTCGGCCCGGCAGGCCGGGCAGGACCGCAGGTGCTCCTCGAAGGCCGCGCGGTCCCCGTCCGTCAGGAGACCGAGGGCGTACGCGCCGACATCCGTGTGCTCCACCGGTGTGCTGGTCATGCCGTCACGCCCCTGTCCTCCAACGCCGTTCGCAGCGCGCGGACCGCGTAGTACACCCGGGACTTCACCGTGCCGACCGGGATGCCCAGCACCTCGGCGGCCTGGTTGACCGTCCGGTCCCGCAGCAGCGTCTCCACCAGAATCTCGCGGTGGGCCGGACTCAGCGTCAGCAGTGCCTTTGCGACTTCCATGCTGTGCAGGAGTTCGTCCACGCCGTCGCCGGTGACCGCGCCGGGGGCGGTGTGCAGGGGCTCCTCGCCGACTTCATGGGGACGGACCGCGCGGCTGCGCCTCTCATCTATGACGATACGTCGGGCGACGGTGGCCAGCCAGGGCATGAGCGACTGGGCCTGCTGGTCGATGCGGTCCGCGTTGCGCCAGGCGCGCAGGAGGGTCTCCTGGACGATGTCCTCGGCCCAGTGCCGGTCCCCGCCGGTCTGCCGCAGCACGTAGGAAAGGAGGAGTCCGTGGTATTCCCGGTAGAGCCGGTAGGCGAGTTCGTCCGCGTCGGTGGGAGGTGCGGGCGGCGTGGCGTCCGACGGTTCAGCGGACTGCGGTCCCTGTCCGACTGTGGACGAGCCGCGCCGGAACACCGATTTGAGCATCGCCACCTCCCCGAACGCTCGGCCTGAGGTTCCTGAGCGTAGCCGCCGTGCGGCCGCCCGGTGAGTCCTGAGGCAAAGGTCTGCTGGGGATCAGCACCGCGACCTGCGGTCCCGTACAGCTTGGAAAAATCATCGGCCGGAGCTGAACCCGCACACGGGCCGGGTGCGTATCTGTAGGTGTACGACAAGGGACGAATACCGACGCATTGTCGGGGAGACGGTGCTCGGCTGCTTCGTCGGTCAGGCGTCCAACGTCATCGGGCCGTTCGTGGTCGACAGTGACGGCCGTACGCTCTACCGCTTCGACAAGGACGCCAAGCCGGGTGACGCGGACCGTCCGGGTTACCGCTGCGCTCGGAGCGTGGCCGAGTCCAGCACTTCCCGGTTGACCAGCCCCGCCGGAAGGCGTCCGCGCAGCACCTCCGCCACGTTCCTGGCCGCCTTCTCCAGGATCTCCACCGCCGCGCCCGCGGACAGATAGGCCACGTGCGGGGTGATCAGCGCCTCCGGGTGGCGGCGCAGCGGATGGCCGGCAGGCAGCGGCTCCGGTTCGGTGACGTCGAGGCCGACTCCGGCCAGGTGCCCGGATTCGAGTGCCGCGGTGAGCGCGTCGGTGTCGACCAGGCCGCCCCGGGCGGTGTTGATGAGGTAGGAGCCGGGTTTCATGAGCGCCAGTTCGGCTTCGCCGATGAGCCCGTGGGTCCCGGCCGTGAGCGGGCAGTGCAGGGAGACGATGTCGGACCCGGCCAGGAGTTCTTTCAGGTCGCCGGTGGCGCGCGCGCCTGACGGCATGTCATCCGTACGGCCGCCTCGTCGGTAGACGAGGACTTCCAGGCCCATGGCCTGGGCGCGGGTGACGACTTCGCGGGCGATCGCGCCGAGGCCGACCAGGCCCAGGGTCATGCCGCGCAGGCGCGGGGGCACGTCTTTGCCCCCGGTGCCGATGCCGCCCCGGGCGGCGGACGTCAGCGGACCCAGTCGGCGGACGACTGCCAGGAGCAGGAGGATCGTGTGGTCCGCTACTTCGTCGGTGCAGTAGTCGGGGACGTTGGCCACCATCATCCCGAGGGATGTCGCGTGTTCCACATCGATGTTGTCGACGCCGACGCCGTAGCGGGATACGAGGGTGCAGTTCACGGCGGCGTCCAGGACGCGTGCGTCCACGGGCCGCCAGCAGGTGAGGATCGCGTCGGCGCGGGCCGCGAGCGGGGCGAGGTCTTCGTCCGGGGCCGCTGTCACGAGTTCGACGCCGGGGTCGGCCAGGATGCGGCGCTCCACGTCCAGGTCGGCCCAGTAGTAGTCCGTCACCAGCACTGTCCGGCTCACCGACGGCCTCCCTGTCGTGTTCTTCTGTTGATCTCCCACCGTACGGGTGCTCCCGCTGATCCGGCGCCGGGTGTGGCATCCGCCGGGCAGTGGGCAGGGGAACCCGTATGAACCCCACCATTGCGCAGGAGTTGTTCCTTCTCGCCCTCGACGACGAAGGGCACGTCAGTAAGCGCGACAAGCTGGACTACGGGCTGATCGGCGGCTCGATGCTCGAACTGACCTTTGCCGGGCGCATCGGTTTCGACGCGAGGAAACTTGTCCTCATCGACGGGCTCCCGACCGGCGCGGAGCCGCAGGACACCGCGCTTGGCCTGATCGCCGCGTCGAAGCCGCGCAAGCCGGCCGACTGGATGCGCAAACTGCGCGGTCCGGCCGGGTGCAAGGCGGTGGCGGGCACGCTCGCCGGGACCGTGCGCGTGGACAGACGCACCCGCCTGGGGGTCTTCTCCAGCACGCGGTACGTCCAGACCGATCGCGCTGTGCGCGACGCCGTGGTCGCCCGGCTTGAGTCGACGGTCCTCGACCGCACCACACCCGATGCCCGCACCGCTGCCCTCGCGAGTCTGGTCCTGTCCGTCGACTTGCAGAAACACCTGTTCCCGCGGGCTGACCGCAGGCAGGTCAAGGCACGGCTGAAGGAACTCGCCGAGGGCGAGTGGGCGGGTGCCGCCGTACGGAAGGCCATCGCAGCCGCCCAGGCCGTGGTCAACGCGGCGGTCATCGCGAGCGTCACCGCGGGGTCCGCCGGGTCCGCCGGTTCGTCCTGATGCCAGGTGTGGCGGCGGCCGGCTCCCGGGCCCGGTTTTCAGCCAGGGGGTTTCCGCGGGCATCGATTTGGCGTTGCGGCTGATCGGGCGGCTGATCGGGCGGCTGATCGGGCGGCTGCACGGCGGGACCACTCGCGGGCAGTGCGGCGTTACATCGCGTGCGAGCCGGCTCCGCCGTACCTCGCGGACGAGTCTGCGGGCGACTTTGTTGACGGACCCTAAGGTGATTCTCAGATTCGTCGGGCATGGTTCGATGCATGGATACGAGGATGCGGAACAGTGAATACTTCCCCGGGCTGAAGAGCTCTAACGAGCATGCGGAGTTCTGTCAGCCGTCGGGCAGCCCGCCGCCGGTCCCTCGCAAGCACCGCCGCCCGGCCAGAGTCGTGGCCGCGGTCGCCCTGGCGATGAGCCTGGCCGGGACCGCTGCGGGCGAGGCGCTCACGTATGCGCCTTTTTAAGAAGAATTGAATATCCCCGACATACAGGTCTTTGCGTGTTTTCTCCGGCAAATCTGTCATGGCGCGTACGTATCCAGCGAGCCCGGCCGACGCGATGGAAGAACCTTCAAAGATCAGGGCGGGGGCGCCAGGTGCCGGCGCGGAGCCCGGGGGCTGCTCGATCCAGTGACGGGTGATCGCGGCTTTCCGCGATCACCCGTCACTGGATCAAGCTGATTCAGAGTCAGGTCCGGGTGGCGTCCGCGGCCGGGTCCGCCCAGAAGTCACACTGGTGTTTGGCGGCGTAGTCGCGTGCGACCGTGGGGCCGGTCGGGCGGAGGGTCAGCAGCTCGTGCGCCGCTCCGGCGCGGGGCCACGGGGTCTGGAACCGGACGTTCGGGTCGCCGGTGCGCAGGAACGCTCCCCAGTAACGCTTCATCTGTGTCGCGAGGTTGAGCTGAATCGGCGTCAGCGGACGGTCGCCCATGGTGAAGTCGGTGAGGTAGGCGAGTTCGGCGCTGTGCGCGTTGGACATGTCGACGCCCGGCAGCTGGGCGCCCTTGAGGGTCGGGGACTGCGGGTCGTCGAACTCATAGACGTAGGTGGGGGTCTGACCCGCGAGGTCGGCCGCGGTGCGGTAGGTACCGCAGCCGAAGGTGGAGTCGGTGAGCACCTGGGCCATGGCGTAGAAGGGTGCCGGGTAGTCAGCGGCCGGGTAGCGCGCGAGGATCCGCGGGCCGAGCGGGCCGAACTGCGCGTTGAGGGCGCCCGCGTACTGCCCGGCCGTCATCGCCTGCTGGCCGACCAGGAAGAGCTTGCCCTCGGACCGGGTGCTGCCGATCAGGACCGGGACCTTGTTCCAGTTGCCTGACGCGATGGCCTGGGCCGGGGGGACCGGGAGCGCGCCACCACCGGTGGTCGGCCCTGCGGCGGTGTGCTTGCGCGCCGCGGCGACCAGGTCGGGGGCCCAGGCCGCGCGCAGGCAGGCCGGGGCGGCGGCGGGGTCGGGGCAGCCGGCGTCGGCGGCGAAGGCGCGGCCGTCCGCCGCGGCCTGCTGCATGGGAGTGCCGTTCAGGAAGCCGCACGGTCCGCTCTGCAGGACGGCGGTCGCGAACTTGCCCTTGGCCAGCGGCGAGGCGAGCATCGCGCACACCGATCCGGATCCGGCGGACTGACCGTCGATGGCGATCCGGTCCGGGTCACCGCCGAACGACCCGATGTTGCCACGGGTCCAGTCGAGTGCGCCGATCTGGTCGAGGAGGCCCCAGTTGCCGGAACTGGCCGGGGTCTCGCCGTCGAGTGCGGGCAGCGCGAGGTAGCCGAACTCGCCGAGCCGGTAGTTGACGCTCACGACGATCGAGTCCGTCAGGTCGGCCATCGTCCGGCCGCCGTACTGGGTTCCGGTGCCCTGGGTGTAGCCGCCGCCGTGCATCCAGAACAGGACCGGGAGTTTCGCTTTGCGGGGCGCCTTGCGCGGGCGGTAGACGTCGAGGTACAGGCAGTCCTCGCTGGTGGCCTGTTCGTCGGCTACGCCGAAGGGTGCGAACTGCACACACGCCGGGGCCTGGCGGGTGGCGTCGCGGGTCCCGGACCAGCGGGCGGGCGGCTGCGGGGCGCGGAAGCGCAGGTCCCGGGTCGGCGGCGCGGCGTAGGGGACACCGAGGAACTCCTCGGCGCCGTCCTGCGCGTGGCCGCGGAGGCGGCCGTCCGCGGTGCTGACGACCGGGGCCGGGCTGGACTTCTCAACGCGCGCGTCCGCGGCTGAAGCCTGGGTGCCGCCGACTGTGGACAGGGCGAGTACGGCGGCGATCAGGAGCAGGAGTTTTGGTCTGCGGGGGGTGGGCTGGTGCACGGGGTCCCTCCTGGGTGGGTGAGTGAGTGAGTGGGTGGGTGGGTGGGTGAGCCAGAAGTTGCCGGTGCCCGGGTCGCCTTCGGTTCCGCCGTCCGCGCCGTCGTCCACGCCGTCTTCGGTATTGCCGTCCGCTCTGTCGTCCGCACGGCCGTCCGGGCCGGGGTAGAGGTACCCGAGCGCGCCGGTCCGGTACGTCACCGTCACGACGACGAGGTCGCCGTCGCGGGCGAAGGTGTCCCCCGCGTAGATCGGCAGGGTGCTGGATCCGCTGACGAATCCGCCGCCGTGGATCCACACGAGGACCGGTCGGCGGGCGTCGTCGGGGCCGGGCGTCCACACGTTGAGCGTGAGGCAGTCCTCGTCGAACGGCGGTGCGCCGTGGCCGCCCAGGACCGGGTCCGGACCGAACGGCTGCGGCGCGCTCGGGCCGAAGCCGGACGCGTCGCGCACGCCGTCCCAGCCGGGGTGCGGCCGGGCCGGACGCCAGCGCAGGTCACCGACGGGCGGTTCCGCGTACGGGATGCCGCGGAAGACTGCGAGCCCGTCCTCATGCGTCCCGCGCAGGGTGCCTGCGGGCAGCTTCGCCACTGGGGCGCGTTCGTGTTCGACGTTGGTCATGAGAAGTTCCTCGGGTTCGCGGTCGGAGTGCTATGGCTACCCCACTCCACACTCGCCGGACAAGAGGTGATCCCGGAATTCTGAACTGCGAAACACGTTCGTTATTGAGGAATGCTTGAATTCAAAGACTGAATCCACCGGATGAACCCGGGAGAATCTTCACACCCTGACATCAGTCCAGCTCAGCGACACTTTGACGCACCATTGAGCACAGCGCGGAGCATCCGCCACTTGAAGACATGAAGGGTTTTCGGGGCGTATCGGGGAAAGCCATCGACCGGCTGCCGACCGCACGATGACCGTACGATGGCCGATTTTGGTCCTGTGTATTTCCGGAAAGCCCGGTGCCGGGAATCCCCGCAGGGGACAGAATCGCGTCACCCGGGGGAATTCCAGGCGGCGTGGTCGGCGCTTGACGCCGCCCCGCGCCGCTGCCCAGCATGACCCGCATGACCGAGAGCCGAGGCCGCACCCAGGCGTCACTGCGGGCCGGGAATCTCCGGCACCTGCTGGCCTGCCTGCGGACCGAGCCCATGTCGCAGACCGAACTGGCGGGCGTCTCCGGGCTCTCCGAGGCCACCGTGTCGAACCTCGTCAGGATCCTGACGCAGGATCAGTTAGTGGTCCTGGAGGCCGGTGTCAGGAACGGCCGTCGCGCCAAGCTCGTCCGGCTCGGCGGTCATCGTTCCGTGTGGGTCATGGGTGTCGACCTCGGCCGGACGTCGATCAGTGTCGGCGTCATGTCACCGACCGGAGAAATCTGGGACCGGACGGCACCGATCCCCAGCCCCTGTTCGTACTCGCAGGCCCTCGACACGATCGGCCGACTCGCCCGCGTCGTCCGCACGGAGCGGGAACTGCCGCTGTCCGACGTCGTCGTGGCGGTCGTTTCGGTCCCCGGTCTCGTACGGACGCCGACGAAGGACACCGCCCGCGCGCTGCTCGGCCAGGGTTACCACCAGGCCGTGGGCTGGGGCAGCGTGCCGCTGGCCCGCGACCTGACCGCCGTGCTCGGTGTGCCGGTGCACGTCGACAACGACGCGAATCTGGCGGCCCTGGCGGAACTCCGGGCGGGCAGCGCGCGGGGCAGCCGCGATTTCATGTACCTCCTCGCGGACACGTACGTCGGCGGTGCGCTCGTCCTGGACGGCGTGGTCTACCGCGGGGCTACGGGCGTCGCCGGCGAGTTCGGGCACACAGTCGTCGACCCGGGCGGCGCGGCCTGCTGGTGCGGTGCCCACGGCTGCCTGGAGACCCTGATCGGCGAGGCGGCGCTGCTCGCGGAGCTGGGCCGACCTGAGCTGGACCGACCTGAGCTGGACCGGCTGGAGCTGGGCTGGCCTGAGAACGGCCCGCGCGGGATCGGTGATGTCGTCGCGGGCGCCCTGGCCGGGGACCCGCGGTGCAGGGCGGCCGTACGGGACGCAGGAACTGCGATCGGCACAGTGGTCGCCGGTGCCACCACCCCGCTGGACCTCGAACTCGTCGTGATCGGCGGGGCGTTGGCTGGTGCCGGGACGCTGCTGCTTGAGGCGGTCCGGGCCCGGCTCACGTTGTACGTGAGCCGGTTGCGCACATCGACGATCGACGTGACCACGGCCGGGCTCGGCGAGGAAGGGCCCCTGCGCGGGGCGCTGCTGAGTGCGCGCGACCGCTGTCCGGCCGGCGTCGCCGGGGAACCGCAGAGCCCGGTCAGCCCGCGGGCACCAGGCCGGTGACCTTCTCCACGTGCTTCAGTCCCGGCGTGGCCAGCATCCCGTGCAGGTCGAGGAAGACCCGGCGGGCGGCGACCGCGTTCCAGTCGTCCGGGAGGAGTTCGGCGGGCAGTCCCGGGTCGAGGTAGGGCAGCCGGCGCCACTGGGTCAGCATCGGGACGTACGCGCGAAAGGCCCAGTCGGGGTCGACGACCGTCTCCCGGCGGGCCTGTTCCACGATCGGCGCGTACGTGTCGGTGAACGCGGCGTACTGCTTCTCGATGGCCTCGAAGTCCCACCACGAACTCACCGTGGGCGGCAGGTCGGCGAGACCCGCGTAGTCGCCGGTGAAAAGGTGGACGTAGTCGCCGAGCCCGGCGTGTGTGAGGGTCTGCCGGGCGTCGTCGAGGAGCCGGGCGGGCGCGATCCACACGCCGGGCGAAGCGTTGCCGAAACCGAGCCAGGTCAGCTTGGAGCGCAGTTGATGCCGGTGGGCGCGTTCGGATTCGGGGACGGAGAAGACCGCGATCACCCAGCCGTCCGCCAGCCGGGCGGGCTCCAGCGCACCGAAGATGCGCCGGTCGCCGACGTCGAAGACGGCTTCCGTGGACGGGCTCAGCCGGTAGCCGGTGCCCGCCCGGGACTCCTGGACGAAGGTGCCGCGTTTCTTCAGCCGGGACACGGCCGAGCGTACGGCGGGGGCGTCCACCCCGAGTTCGCCCATCAGCACGATCAGGTCGGCGATGGAGATCCAGCCGCCCAGGCGGCGGACGTACGCGCCGTAGACCGTATTGATCACAGAGCCGGGCCGGGGAGCGCTGTCCGCCATGATCACCTTTCCCTGGACAGGACGGCAATCTTATCCGCAGGGGCCTGTCCGGCCCGGTGCCGCCCTGTGGGTTCGGAGCGCGGGTGTCACCCCGTCGGTGCCGAAGGCAGCGGAGCCTGCGCGTAGGCACCTGACAGCAGGTGTCCCGCGCCCGGCGCGAACGCCGGGAGGCCGAGCGCGCGCAGCATCTGGTGGACGGTGCACACCGCCGCGGAGACCACCGGCTTGCCGAGCTTCTGTTCGGCGGCGTCGATCGCGGCGAGCGAAGGCATCTGCACGCACGCGGACAGCACGACGGCGTCGGCGTCCGAGTAGGCGAGCCGTTCGGCGATACCCGGCAGCAGCAGCGGGTCGTGCGCCGCGACGTCCAGGTTGTCAGGGATCTCCAGGGCCTCGTAGTCCAGGACTTCGATCCCTTCGTGGCCGAGGTAGTCGACGACGGTACGGGTGAGGGGCAGCATGTACGGCGCGATCAGGGCGACCTTCTTCGCACCGATGGTGTGCAGGCCGTGGACGAGGGCGCCCGCACTCGTGACGACGGGGGCCGGGCCACCGTTGTCGACGGTACGGGCGTGCAGGCGCTGTTCGGCCGTCCGGTGGTAGCCGAGTCCCATGGCCATGATGGCGACGAGGCACGCGTAGCCGAGGACGTCCACACGCGCGTCGGACAGCTCGACCGCGCACCGGTCGGAGTCGGCGTCCATGGCTTTGAGCTGCTCGGGGGTGACGTGGGTCATCCGCATCCGGCTGGAGTGGAAGGTGAAGCGCTCGGGCGCGACAGCCTCACGGGCGCGGAGGATCGCCGGCACTTCGGTTTCCATGGTGACGTTGGAACTCGGCACGATCTGGCCGATGCGGAAGTTGGTTCTGGGCATGACGGTTCCTTACGCGTGGGCAGCGTGGGCTGCGTAGTCAGGACGGACAGGGCGGGCTGCGTAGTCAGGACGGACAGGGCGGGCTGCGCGGGCAGGACGGTCGGGACGGTCGGGACGGGCTATGCGGTCACTGGGATTCCGGCTGGTTCAGCGGGCGTCGACCACCGGGTTGGACAGCGTGCCGATGCGCTCGATCGTGGCCTCGACGAGGTCGCCGGGCTTGAGGAACTGCGGCGGGACCATGCCCGCGCCGACCCCGGCGGGCGATCCTGTGGAGATCACGTCGCCGGGTTCGAGGGTCATGCCCGAAGAGATGTCGGCGATCAGGCGCGGGATGTCGAAGAGCATGTGCCGGGTGTTGGACTTCTGCTTGGTGTCCCCGTTGACCGTGAGCGACAGGTCGAGCGCCTGCGGGTCGGGGATGTCGTCGCCGGTGACGACGGCCGGGCCGAACGGGGCGTAGGAGTCCTGGCCCTTGGAGAAGAACCACTGGCCGGAGCGGCGCTGGTCGCGGGCGCTGATGTCGTTCATGATGCTGTAACCGAACACGTGGTCCCACGCGTCGGCTTCGCTGACCTTGTACGCGGTCCGGCCGATGACAACGGCGAGTTCGCACTCCCAGTCGAGCTGCGCGGTGAGGTCTGCGTTGTGCAGGATCGGCGCTCCCGGCCCGGTGACCGCGGTCGCCGGCTTGCCGAACAGGACGGGCCGGTCCGGGAGTTCCTTCGCGGTGTCCAGAGTGCGGCTGGACTCGGCGACGTGCTCGACGTAGTTGAGGCCGATCCCGATGACCTTCCCGGGGCGGAGCGGCGCCAGGAGGGTCACCTCGGCCGTGCCGCGCATCGCATCGGCGGGCCAGGAGGCGTGGTCGCCGACCAGGAGTTCCCGCGCTGTGGCGAGCGCGTCGGGTCCGGCCTGGATGAACGACAGCAGGTCGCCGGGCAGTTCGACACCGGACGCCGCGGCGAGCACGGCCAGGTCCACGACGCGGTCGCCGACTTCGGCGCCCAGGCGCTGGGATGCGTTTCCAGTGGTGAAAGTGACCAGTCGCATGGGGGGGTCCTCACGTCAGGGCGGCACACCGGCCGCGCCTCGGGTTCAACCGTACGATTCAAGGTTTGAAGGCTGTTTTAAGATTGTTTGAAAGCTGCTTGAAGGCTGCTTGAAGGCTGCTTGAAGGCTGCTTGAAGGCCGCTTGAAAGCTGCTTGAAGGCCGCTTGAAAGCTGCTTGAAGGCTCTTCTGCTGCGGCCCGGCGGCGGATTCGGACCGCCGCCGGACCCTGGGCAACGCCTTCAGCGGCTAAGCGCCGGGCTGTCGGCCGCCGTTTTCGGTGTATGCCTCCTCGCGGTAGAAGCCGAGCGAGCGCATGACGGGGAAGTCGTTGAACGAGAACAGGACTGCATCGTCGGACACGTCGAGGTTGGCGTGCTCGTGCCAGGCCCACGACGGGACGGCGAAGACATCGCCTTCGTGCCACTCAAGGCGCTGCCCGCCGACGATCGACACGCCGTGCCCCTTGGCCGCCGTGTAGACGACGGACCCCGTGTGCCGGTGTGACTTCGTGGCCTGGCCGGCGCGCAGGAGCTGGATGTGCGCGCTCATCGTCGGCATGACCGGGCCGCCGGTGGCGGGGTTGGTGTATTCCATGATCACACCGTCGTACGGGGAACCTCCGGTCGCGGACGCCAGGTCGAGGAGGGCCTGGTAGGTGGGCTCCCACGGCCAGGCGAGCAGCGGCGAGTACGGGCGCGTCCACTTCGACGCGCCGTACGGCACGAGGTTGCCGCCGAAGGTGAGCACGGACGAGTTCACGACCTTGCCGGGCACCTGGTAGACGTCGGGGTGGACCTCGTAGAAACCGGCGTCGAGCGCGTTGACCAGGGGGATGTCGAGACCGTCCTGCCAGATGACGGGCGTGTCGTCGGACTCGTTGCCGTGCTCGTGCCACGTACCGTTCGGGGTGATCGCGAAGTCCCGCGCGCCGACCCGGAGTTTCTGACCGTCGACGACCGTCCACGCGCCGGTTCCTTCGAGCACGAAGCGCAGCGCCGCAGCCTGGTGCCGGTGCGCGGTCATCGACTCGCCGGGACCCATGATCTGGAGGCCGGAGTAAAGCAGCCCGGCCGCCGCGCTGACGTCGCGCCGCCCCGGGTTGACGAGCATCACGACCCGGCGGCCGGCGTCGTCGGCCTTCACGAGGTCGAGTGCCTTGCGGACGAGGGGGCGCAGTTCGGCGTAGCGCCACAGCGTCGGCACGGACTTCGGCTGCGGGTACCACGGTTCGATCTCGTTGGCGACGGTCCACAGCGCACCGGCCTGGTGTTCAGCCAACTCGGCGTAGTAGGACTTGAGTTCGGGGGTTTCGGACACTCGGGCGCGG
Organism: Kitasatospora sp. UYEF31; assembly: GCF_057291755.1. Taxonomy (NCBI): domain Bacteria; kingdom Bacillati; phylum Actinomycetota; class Actinomycetes; order Kitasatosporales; family Streptomycetaceae; genus Kitasatospora; species Kitasatospora sp. UYEF31. Next base: position 54,219 of record NZ_JBXAWK010000016.1, on the reverse strand, counting down.
CCGAGCACGCTGTCGTCCTGCGTGGTCACCTGTCCTCCTCGGGAGCTGATCCGGTTGCCTGCGCCGGCGGTTCCTGAATCGACTGCGGTGCTTGAGGTGCCAGGGTTGCTTGAGATTCCAGGGTTGCTTGACGTGCCAGGGTTGCTTGACGTGCCAGGGTTGCTTGAGATTCCAGGGTTGCTTGAGGTGCGACGGGCGTCTGAGGCCTCTGGCGTTCCTGGAATTCCGCCGGGTCGCAGGTGAACGTGATCGGCGTCTGCGCCCGGTTGTCGACGTGCAGCCGGAAGACGTCGAAGCGGTTGTAGTGGCCGACGATGTCGTGCATCTGCTTGGGCTGGATGCACTTGGCGAGGTCGATGTCGGCGTAGACGATGCCCTCGTCGTCGATCAGGGGCTCGGTGACGGGGCGGCCGTCCGGGCCGAAGATGCCGGACAGTGCGCTGCGCTTTCGGGCGAGGGCCTTACGGACCTCCTCGTCGTCACCGGCGATCGCATCGACGATCCCGGGTGAGATGGTCGAGCACGCGACGACCGAGAAGACCTTGCCCTCGAAGCTGTGCGCTGCCGTTCGTACGGCGATGGCGTCCGCCATGTCGTAGTCGGTGGGCGCGACCGGGAGGGCGATGTAGCTTGCCGCGTGTACGAGTTCGCCCTGCGCGAGCAGGGTGTAGCGGGCGAGGGTGTTGGTGTTCTCGCCGCACGCGAGCACACCGAGCGGGCCGATCCTGGTGGGGTGCACGCGCAGCGAGCTTCCGTCACCACCCGTCCACGTCAGTTTCTCAGCCCAGGTCGGAACCAACTTCCGGTGCACACCGATCAGTTCGCCGTCGGCGTCAATAGTGAGGAGCGTGTTGTACAGGACTCCCATGCTGTGCGTGCCGCGCTCGTTGACGCCGATGACAACAACCGCACCGGCTTCGCGGGCCGCGGCGCGCAGGGTGTCCACGTGCGGCCCCGGGACATCGATGGACGAACGGTAGAGCCGCTCGAACCAGGGTGATCCCTGTACGGGGTTCATCGTCCAGTTCCAGTACGGGTAACCAGGCACGAACGCCTCGGGGAACACAATGAATTCGGCCCCGCGGGCCGCGGCTTCACGGATCAGCGACACTGCCTTGTCCACGGTCTTGGCCGTGTCCAGATAGACAGGCGAAGCCTGGACCGCAGCCGCCTTGAAGCGTGGCGGATTGTCGCGCTGACTGCTCGTCATGACGGGCGGCGGGGTCGAAACGGTCATGGGCTCTCCTCGGATTCCGGCGGGGTCGGCGCGTCGCCTCCCGACTGGGGTCAGCGTTGCCCGGTCAGCACCAGCGGTTCCTTCTGCGGCGTCCACCGGGGGCGCACGGGGTCGACGGACTCCTTGAGCAGGTGCAGCCGCGGCGCCACCCGGTCACTGCGCGCCCCGGGCGGTTTGCGGCTGCCCGCGCGCCACGGCGCCGGCCAGACCGCGCCCGGTCCGCTGTACCCCTGTTCGGCTGCGGCATGCAGGGTCCACAGCGGGTCGTACAGGTGGGCCCGGCCCACCGCGCACAAATCGGCGCGGCCCGCGAGGAGGATCGAGTTGACGTCGTCGTACGTGGAGATCGCACCGACCGCGATGGTCGGCACACCCGTCGCATTGCGGATCAGGTCGGCGAGCGGGGTCTGGTAGCTGCGCCCGAACGCGGGCCGTTCATGCGCCACGACCTCGCCTGTCGACACGTCGACGGCGTCCGCGCCGGCCGCCCCGAGCGCCCGGGCCGTCTCGACCGCCTCGGCTTCGGTCGTCCCGCCGTCGGCCCAGTCCGTCGCCGAGATACGCACGATCAGCGCCTTCTGCGCCGGCCAGACGGCGCGTACGGCGGACAGCGCCTCCAGCGGGAAGCGCAGCCGACCAGCGAGCGGTCCGCCGTACCCGTCGGCGCGGAGGTTGGTCAGCGGCGACAGGAAACCGGACAGCAAGTGCCCGTGGCCGTATTGGAGTTCAAGCACATCGAAGCCCGCACGGTCGGCCCGCCGGGCCGCCGCCGCGAAAGCTGAAGCAAGCTCCTGCAGCTCTGCCCGCGTCGCCTCGTGGGGCGTGCTGCTCCCGACGTTCCAAGGAATCGCGGACGCAGCCACCGTCGGCCAGCCGTCCGCCGCGGCGAGCGGCGCGCAGATGCCCTGGTGGTCCGGCGTTCGGGTCGCGGCGCGGCGGCCCGCATGGGTCAGCTGGACGCCCAGGAGCGGCCCGTCGGCGGACTGTTCCCGGACGGCCGCGGTGATCCCCGCCCACGCGGACTCCTGCGCGTCGGACCACAGTCCCGTACAGGCGCTTGTCGCCCGGCCTTCCGGGGTGACCGCCACCATGCCCGCGAGGACCAGCCCCGCACCGCCGAGGGCGAACGCGCCCAGTTGGGCCTGCTCGAAGGCGCTGGGGACGCCGTCACGCGCGGTGTAGGTGGCCAGCGGCGGTACCACCACCCGGTTGCGCAGCCGGACGGGGCCGAGCTGGAAGGGCCGGAACATCGGCGGGACGGACACTGTGGACCGCGCGGGCTGCCCGGCTTCCCCGGCTTCCCCGGCCTCGCTGACCTGGCTGACCTGGCCACCTTTCCCGGCCTGGCTCACCAGCTCTGCCAGCTCCGTCAGTTCCGCCAGTTCCGTCAGCCCTTCCTGCTCCGCCCGCTCCGCCCGATCCGCCTGCTCCGCCCGATCCGCCAACCCCGCCCGCTCCGCCCGATCCGCCTGCTCCGCTTGCTCCGCCAACCCCGCCTGCCCGTCCACGAACGCCGCGTCCACCGTCGCCACAAATCCGGCGTCCCGCTCGCGCAGGTTCCCGTACGTGACCCGCCGGCTCCGCGTCAGCAGGTTGAACGCGAACTGCTCAGGTCCCTGGCCCACCGACCGGCCGATGTTCTCGAACCACTCCAGACTCGCCTGCGCCGCGCGCTGCGTGGACTGCACGACCGGCTTGCGCTCTGCCTCATAGGCGGTGAGCGCCGCCGGGATGTCCGCGTGTTCGTTCAGGCACGCGGCGAGCGCGAGCGCGTCCTCCATCGCGAGCTTGGTGCCGGACCCGATCGAGAAGTGCGCGGTGTGCGCCGCGTCCCCGAGGAGGACCACGTTGCCGTGGTGCCAGTTCGTGTTGCGGACCGTCGTGAATCTGATCCACCGTGAGTTGTTCGGGATCAGCCGGTGCCCGTCGAGGTGTTCGGCGAGCAACTCCCCGCACCGCCGGATGCTGTCCTCGTCGCTTGCCCCGCGCGGGAGTTCGCGGTCCGCGAACTCGGCGAACCCGCCGCGCCGCCAGGCCTCTTCGCCGATCTCCACGATGAACGTGCTGCTGTGCTCGTCGAAGGGATAGGCGTGCACTTGGAGGGTGCCGAAGTCGTGCTCGGCGACGATGAAGGTGAACGCTTCGAAGACCTTGTCCGTGCCGAGCCACATGTAGCGGCAGTGACGCTCGTCCAGTTCGGGCTTGAACGTGTCGGCGTACTGCTCGCGGGCCGCCGAGCGCACCCCGTCCGACGCGACCACCAGGTCGTAGGCGGCGGCCAGTTCGTCAACCGGCGGGGCTTCGGTGCGATAGCGCATGTCCACACCCAGGGCCGTGCAGCGGTCCTGGAGGATCTGGAGCAGCCGCTTGCGGCCGAGTGCCGCGAAGCCGTGTCCGCCTGAGGTGAGTGTGCGGCCCGCGTACCGGATGTCGATGTCGGTCCAGCGGGCGAACTGTCCGGACATCGCGGCGAAGATCTCTGCGTCGGCCTGGGCGATGCCGTCCAGGGTCTCGTCCGAGAACACCACGCCGAATCCGAACGTGTCGTCCGGAGCGTTGCGTTCCCACAGGGTGATCTCCGAAGTCGGCGACAGTTGCTTGGCCAGCGCGGCGAAGTACAACCCACCCGGGCCTCCGCCGATGACTGCTGCGCGCACAGCGCCCTCCCCTTGGTTCCCGACTCACCGCAGAATATGCAGTAAAATCTACTGTCGTCAATTGTTCACGATACCTACGATCGCACCGCCGCCTGGTGCCCGGCATTTCAGGGCAATTCGTGCGCGCTTTCACGGCACTTTGACGGCGCTTTCACGGCGCTTTCACGGCGCTTTCACGGCGCTTTCACGGCACTTTGACGGCGCCGTACGGATATTTCTCAGGCGTAGGACTCCGGAGCCTGTAGTCCGCCCCGGGAGAGCAGTTCGCGCACGTCGTCCGGCCACGGAGTGGACCCTTTCGCCTGCGCCGCCGAATACACGACCGACAGGTGGCCGACGGCGGCGATCCCGTGCGCACCGCGCACCTCGAACGCGTAGTGCAGCGAACTGACGCCCACCTTCTCGACGCGCAGTTCGGTGTGGACGGCCTCGCCGAACCACAACCGCTCCCGGTAGTCGGCGTCGAAGTGCACCCGGGGGATGCTGCCGAACAGCTGGTTCAGCCCGAGCCGCCGCAGCAGCACCGCCTCAGCCGCTTCGACCCAGCGCTGGACCGCTGAGAAGTGGTAGTGCCCGGCCGCGTCGGTGTCGGACCACTCGACCCGCCGCTCGACGACGACTGCGGGCAACGACTGCACGCCCGCCTGTTCAGTGGTTGCTTCCTGCTCGTCCATCCGGATGCCTTTCATCAGCCGGTCCCGACGACCGGATTGTGCGAGTGGGGCCGGGTGCGCAGTTCACCGCGCCGCAGCTTGCCGTTGCTGGTGCGCGGCAGGGCGTCGACAAATTCGACCGCGCGCGGATATTTGTACGGAGCTATCGCCTGTTTGACGAACACCTGCAACCGCTCGGCGGTGGCGGCGTCTGCGGGGACACCCGCGCGCAGGACCACAAAGGCCTTGACGATCGTGCCGCGCCGTTCGTCAGGGGCGCCGACCACTCCGCACTCGAGCACGTCGGGGTGCTGGACCAGGGCGAGTTCGACCTCGGGCCCGGCGATGTTGTAGCCGGCGGAGATGATCATGTCGTCGCTGCGCGCCTGGTACCACAGGTAGCCGTCGGTGTCGCGGATGTAGGTGTCGCCGGTGAGGTTCCAGCCGTCGCGCACGTACGTGAGCTGGCGGTCGTCGTCCAGGTAGCGGCAGCCGGTGGGACCCTTGACCGCGAGCAGTCCGGGATCACCGTCGGGCACCGGCAGTCCGTCCGCGCCCAGCACCACGGCCTCGAATCCGGGCACCGCGCGGCCGGTCGCGCCGGGGCGGATGTCGTCGTCGGCGGCCGAGACGAAGACGTGCAGCATCTCGGTCGCGCCGATCCCGTCGATGAGCCGGATTCCGGTGGCCGCGTGGAACGCGTGCCAGGTCTCGGCGGGCAGAGCTTCCCCCGCCGACACACACCGGCGCAGGCCCGCGAGCCGGCCGGCTAGGCCGCCGACGAGTATCGCCCGGTAGGCGGTGGGCGCGGTGAACAGTACGGTCACACCGAACTCGGAGACGAACACTGCGAGTTCCTCCGGCGTGGCCCGCTCCAGGAGCAGCGTCGCCGCGCCGACGTGGAACGGGAAGACGACAAGTCCGCCGAGCCCGAAGGTGAACCCGAGCGGCGGTGTCCCGGTGAACAGGTCGCCGGCGACGGGCTTGAGGATGTGCCGGGAGAACGTGTCGGAGTTGGCGAGCACGTCGCGGTGGAAGTGCAGCGTGGCCTTGGGCCGCCCGGTCGTCCCGGACGTGAACGCGATCAGCGCGACGTCATCGGCAGCGGTCTCGACTGCCTCGAACACGCCGCTTTTGTCAGCACAGCGCCGGATCAGATCGTCCGGGGTGTCCGCGCCGTAGCCGACGCTCACCAGGCCGGGTGTCTGTGCGGCGGCCAGTTCGGCAAGGTAGCGCTGGTCGCACAGCGCGACGACCGGGCGGCTGATCCCGTGCAGTGCCGACAGTTCGTGCGCGCGGAGCAGCGGCATGGTCGTGACGGCCACTCCCCCGGCTTTCAGGACGCCGAACCAGCAGGCGACCAGCCAGGGGTTGTTGGGCCCGCGCAGGAGCACGCGGTTTCCGGGGACGAGGCCGAGGTCTTCGGTGAGCACCTGCGCGACCTGGTTCGCGCGGCGCTGGAGTTCTCCGTACGTCCATTGCCCGTCGGGCGTCACGAGGCACCTGCGGTCCGGGCCGAGTCGCGCGACGGTCGCGTCGAGCAGTTCGCTCGCGCAGTTGAGCCGCAACGGGTAGTGCAGTTCCGGGAGTTCGAAGCGCAGCTCGGGCCACTGTTCAGCGACAGGCAGTCGGTCCCGGCAGAAGGTGTCGATGTGCGCGGAAGGGGACAGCTCCATGGGCGCGCACCTCATTCTGGTGTCAGCGACGGTCGCGGAGCCAAGGTATCCACGAAATCTGACGACAGTCAACGATGTGCGATAAACCTGTCCGGAGATGTGCGCCCGGCGACCGTCCGGGTACGCAGAAGGGGCCCCCGCCGGATGGCGGAGGCCCCTCTCACAGTCAGTCCTACGGTGTGTGGCGCGGCATCCAGTCCCGTTCTGGATCAGGCTTCAGGGCTTTCAGGCCACCTGCACGCGCAGCTTCGGCCCGGTCTTCTCCTGGATCTCCTCCGGGGTGACCCCCGGCGCGGTCTCCACCAGCACCAGGCCGTCCCCGGTGACGTCGATGACGGCGAGGTCGGTGATGATCCGCTGGACGCAGGACTTGCCGGTGAGCGGCAGCGAGCACTCGTCCACGATCTTGTGCGTGCCGTCCCTGGCCACGTGCTCCATGAGCACGATGACCTTGCGTGCACCGTGGATGAGGTCCATCGCACCGCCCATGCCCTTGATCATCTTGCCGGGGATGGTCCAGTTGGCCAGGTCGCCGCGTACGGACACCTGCATCGCGCCGAGGACCGCCGCGTCGATGTGGCCGCCGCGGATCATCCCGAAGGACAGCGAGGAGTCGAAGTACGAGGCTCCGGCGGCGACCGTGACGGTCTCCTTGCCGGCGTTGATGAGGTCCGGGTCGACGGCGTCCTCGGTCGGGTACGGGCCGACCCCGAGGATGCCGTTCTCCGACTGGAGGACGACGTGCACGCCCGCCGGGAGGTAGTTCGGCACGAGCGTCGGCAGGCCGATGCCCAGGTTGACGTACGAGCCGTCGGTGAGTTCAAGCGCCGCGCGGGCGGCCATCTCGTTCCGTGTCCAAGCCATCGGTCACACACCGTCCTTCGGGGCCGCGGAAACCGTGCGCTTCTCGATCTGCTTCGCCGCGACCTGATCCGACGTCAGGAGCACGACCCGCTGGACGAACACGCCCGGGGTGTGGATGAGGTCGGGATCGAGCTCACCCGGCTCCACCAGCTCCTCGACCTCGGCGATGGTGATGCGTCCGGCCATCGCCGCGAGCGGGTTGAAGTTGCGCGCCGACTTCTCGAAGACGAGGTTCCCGTGCCGGTCCCCCTTCGCGGCCCGCACGAGCGCGAAGTCGGTGGTGATGGACTCCTCCAGGACGTACTCGGTCCCGTTGAACTCCCGAACTTCCTTGGCCGGGGAGGCTACCGCGACGGTGCCGTCGGTGTTGTAGCGCCACGGCAGACCGCCGTCGGCGACCAGCGTGCCGACACCGGCGGGCGTGAAGAACGCCGGGATCCCGCAGCCGCCTGCCCGCAGCCGCTCGGCGAGGGTGCCCTGCGGGGTCAGTTCCAGCTCGATCTCGCCGGACAGGTACTGCCGGGCGAACTCCTTGTTCTCCCCCACGTACGACCCCGTGGCGCGTGAGACACGTGCCGCGTGCAGCAGGACGCCCAGGCCCAGGCTGTCCACGCCGCAGTTGTTCGACACGACCTTGAGGTCGGTCGAACCGAGCTCGAACAGCGCCTGGATGAGTACGGACGGAATGCCGCACAGGCCGAATCCGCCGACGGCGAGCGATGCCCCGTCGCCGATGTCCGCCACGGCCTCTGCCGCGGATGTCACCACTTTGTCCATGGTCTCCCTGACTCTCCGGTCGGCCGCGCTGTGCGCTCTGTTCGAGCGCCCCCGCCCGGCCTGTCGACCCTACGGCTCCGGGTTCTTCCGGCAGCCGTCCGGCTTCTGCTGAGTGGAAACTTTCACTCAACCGCCGCTCAGCGGAAGGTATGCCGCACAACGCCTTCCGCCAGCGTGTTGAGCAGTGCGATGAGCTGTGCCTGCTGGTCCTCGTCCAGCACCCCGAACAGTTCCCGTTCGACGGCGAGCAGCGCGGGCAGCGCCGCGTCCACCCGCTGCCGCCCGGCTTCGGTGAGCACGAGGTGCACGACCCGCCCGTCCCGTTCGTCGGCCTGCCGGCTGACCAGGCCGACCCCCGCCAGGCGCGCGATGCGCTTGGTGGTGGCCGCGGCCGAGGACAGCGTCTCCCGGGTGATACCCGAGGCGGTGAGTGAGTCACCGTGCCGCCGCAGCGCACTGAGCACCTCGAAGTCCGCACGGGTCAATCCGTACGCCTTCAGGGTCTGCTCGGTGGCGTCCCTGACGAGGTTCAGCGAATGCTGGATCCGGCCGCCGATCTCGATCGGGGTCGTGTCGACACCGGGCAGCGTCGTGGCCCATTGGTCGATGAGTCGCCGTACGGGATCGGTGTGTTCAGGCACGGCCGCAGCTTATGCGGTAAGGGAGCGCAGGTCACGGGTGGGATTCCCGTGCCGCAGCCGGCCCAGGAGGGTGTAGGCGCGCTGCTCGGCCTGGGCGACCTCGCCCTCTTCCACGCGTACGGGCCACAGTTCGCCGCGGGCCCCGTCCTCCGCTTCGCGCAGCGCCGCGACCGCGTACGCGAGTTCGGCCGTGGCGGCCTGCCGCTCGGCCGCGGTGCCGGCCGAGTCCGCGTTTTCCGTCGCCGTCCGCACCGCGCCCAACGCCCGGTGCAGGCCGACGGCCGCCTGGTTGTGGGTGAGCAGCAGGACCACCGGCAGGGTCACCGCAGCGCCGAGCGCGGTGGCCAGGACGCGGTCCCACAGGAGCCCGCCCATCCCCGGCTGGAGGCTGAGTTCGCCGAGCAGCAGGCTCAGCGGGGTCAGGAACATGACTCCCAGGGCGTAGTTGCGGCCGATCACGTACTCCGTGCCGAACTGCATCACGGCGACCATCACGACGATCACGACCGCGCCCGGGTGGAAGGCGAGGAACACGGCGGTGAGGATCAGGCCGAGCACCGTGCCGAGGACCCGCTGCACCGCCCGATGGGTCGTCAGGCGGGCGGTGCCGCCCTGGAGTACGGCCGCCGCGCCGATCGCCGCCCAGTAGTCGTGGCCGAGGCCGAGCGCCCACGCGAGGTAGCCCGCGAGCGCGGTGCCGACGGCCGCCCGGACAGCGTGCGGGAGCACGGCGAGGCTGCGTGCCGCGGGCTGCGGCCACGCGTGGCGCGCGGCGGCTTCCGCCCATCCGGCGGCGAGCCTGTCATTCCGTACGGCCGTCTTCGGCAGTTCGACGCGGCGGTTCCGGGAGGCCAGTAGCGCCGCTGTCGCGCGCATCTCCGTCGCGGTTCCGGTGTCTGTTTCCGGGCTGTGCATGACGTGCGTCAGTTCGGCCCACGCGTGGTTGAGCAGGGCGTGATGGGCGCCCCGGTTTTTGCGGTTGCTCTTGCGGTTGCTCTTGCGGTTGCTCTTGGCGCTGTTTCCGGCCCGGCTTCCGATGCTGCGGCGCGCGGTGACGATCGCGGCCACGGCCTGGTGCTGCGCCGCTGTCTGGTGCGGTCCCGAAGACGACCCGTCGAGTACGGCGGCTGTCGCGCGCAGTGCGGCGGCTACCGCGAGGCGCTCCGGGCGCAGCGGGTGGACGGCCCAGCCGGTCACGGCTACCGCGCAGGTGAAGACCAGACCCGCCGCGGTCAGCGCGGCGTGCTGCGGGATGTCGGTGCCGGTGACGGCCGGGGCGACCGCGGGGACCGCGTACGCGAAGAGGAACAGCACCGCGCCGGGCCCCGTGACCCGCAGCACCGAGCACACGTAGACCGCCAGGCCCATGATGAGACCCATGCCGGTGAGGAGTACGGCGGTGTTCCCGTACGCCGCCGTGGCGCTTCCGGCCGCCACCGCCGCGATGATGCCCAGGCCGATCCCGCAGGTGCGCAGAAGGCGTTTTCCGTAGGCCATGTCGCGGGTGCAGAGGAGGGGGAACCCGCCGAAGGCTGCGTAGCCGGCCTCCTGGGCGTGCCCGGTCAGGACGAGCAGAAGCGCGGGGAGGGTGAGGACGACTGCCGCGCGCAGGCAGAAGGAGGCGACCGGGGTGAAGGGGCGCAGGCGGAGGGCTTCGCGGGGGGCGAGGGCGGCGACGAGGCGGGCGGGGAACGCGGGCTCAACCGCGGGCTCGGCTGGGTTCTCGGCTGGGTTCTCGGCTGGGTTCTTGGCTGGAGGCCTGACGGAGGCACCGGGGACAGCAGGCATGCACACCACTATTACACCGGTAAATTAACTGAGTGTTTCGGCCTTCCGCGGCGAACTCCGCGTACGCGGGGCCGCGCCACAGGGCCGCGGTCCGCTCCAGCCGGACCAGCGCCTCCCGATGCCGGAGCCCTTTCAACGGAACCGGCCCCCGCCTGTCCACGGCCGCCAAGGGGCCGAGCACACCGAAAGTCATCGCCGCTGCCGCCGGCCTGCCGGCCAGGTAGCGCGGGCGACTCCGGAAACTGGCAAGGGAGCGGGGAGCAGCGCCGCCGCGACGGGGTGAATCCGCTGCCGGCTCCCCCGTACGACATGATCAATCCATGACCGAGATCACCCTCATGTCCGACCTCAGGATCGCTGCGATCAGCGTCGAGGAGTGCGGAGAACAGCTCGTCGACGTACGGGGCCGACTGCTCGTCGACCCGCGCAAGCAGGACGCCACAGGCGCGTACGCGCACCTGCGCAGTGGTGTCCTCGAAAGGCTGCTGCATGCGGAGAAACTGCTGCCTGAGGGCCTGCGGCTGCTGTTCGTCGAGGGTTTCCGGCCGCCTGCGCTGCAGCGGATGTACTTCGACGAGTACGCGGAGGAGTTGCGCGCCGCGAATCCGCTGTGGTCGGTGTCCCAGCTGCGCATTGAGACGAGCCGGTATGTGTCGCCGCCGGAGATAGCCCCGCACAGCGCCGGTTCGGCGGTGGACCTGACGTTGGTGGACGCCGAGGGGCATGAACTCGACATGGGCACGCGGGTGAACGCGTCACCGGAGGAGAGCGGTGGGGCGTGCTACACCCACTTCGCGGGTCTGGGTGCGACTGCTGTCGCCAACCGGCGGATCCTGTCCGCCGTGCTGCTCGAAGCCGGTCTGGTGAATTACCCGACTGAGTGGTGGCATTGGTCGCACGGGGACCGTTACTGGGCTTTCGGTACGGAATCGCGGGCGGCGTTGTACGGGCCGACCGAAATTGTCTGAACTGCGACCGGGCGGGGCGGCGGGGATTGCCCGCCCCACAGCTGAGCAGCCGGGTGCGAACGCGCAGTCCTGGGCCGCTCGGCGTGGGCGCGCCCGCTGGATCGGCAGCCGCTTGATCCGGTGCGCCGTACTTCGTTAGCACCCCACCCCGCGCGCCGCCATCCCCCGATAGTGCCGTCCTGTTGTCCACAACCCCTGGTTGTCCACAGGTCCATTCCGCGGTGCGTTCGCAGCGTGCTTCCTCGCTGCCCAATGAGTGAATGACGTCTCCCCACCCGCTGTCTCCGGACGACCGTCTCGGCGGTCTTGCCCGCGCCCAGGCAGGCTTGTTCACCCACCGTCAGGCCACCGCGGCCGGGTTCACCTCGTCGCGCGTCCGGCGGCGGGTCGAGCGCGGGCTCTGGCTCCCGCACTATCCGCGGGTGTTCCAGGTCGCGGCGACTCCTGTCGGCGCTGAAACCGTCGCCATGGCCGGTCTCCTGCACTGCGGCGACGGGTGCTTCAGCCACCTGACCGCGGCCCGACTGCTGGGCATCGATGTCCGGTCGGCCGACCGGCGGGTGTGGATCACCGTCCCCGCGCATCGACGTGCGGTCGTCGCCCCACGCCTCGTTGTCACGCGCTCGCGTCGGCTGACTCCCGAGTCGGTCGGCGTCGCGTGTGGCCGTCCGGTTACGACTCCTGTGCACACCGTCCTCGACCTGGCCCAGCTGCTTGATCCGGTCCAGTTGCGCCGGGTGCTGTACGAGGCTTGCTGACGGCGTCTGGTGACGCTGGATCAGCTCCTCGTCGCGGCGGAAGGCCGCAACCTTCCCGGGGTGGCGCTGCTGCGGTCACTGCTTGCGGAGTTCGATCCGGCGTACGACGCGGAGACCGAGCAGCAGGCTGACGCGTACTTCCGCGCGGCCGGGGTCATCCTGGCCAAGCAGGTGGAGATCCACGACGGCCCTTACCTGATCGCGCGGCTCGACTTCGGCGATCCCGAGCTGCTCGTGGGCGTGGAGGTCGACGGCCGGGCGAACCACTTCACGCCGGACGCCGTCCTACGGGACCGCCGACGTGATCAGGCGCTGCGGCGGCGGGGGTGGGAGGTGCTGCGCTTCACGACGGAGGATGTGCCGCGGCGGCCGCAGCAATTGGTGCGGGATGTGCGGCTCGCGCTCGACGCTGCGCGGCGTCGGATTCCTTGATCCGCGTGTATTCAGGGCGCTGTTTTCAGTCAGTTGGATACACGGGAATCTTGTGTTGCCTGTCAGTCCGTCTCCTCGCTGACGAGGGGACCGGCAGACCCCGTGGCCCCGGTGCCCCCGGTGCCCCCGGTGGCCTCGGCGGCCTCGGCGGCCTCCTGTGCCGCATAGCCCGTCAGCTTCTCCGGCGTGACGCGGACGACGACCCGCACGGTCCCCGGCGGGTCCTCGCCGGCGGGCTTGCCGTCGTACTTCCACGACAGTGCCTCGTCCAGCTCCACGCCACCGTCGGGGTTCACGGTGGCCAGGACGGCGAAGTTCCGGCCGTCGAGGAGTTCGCGGAAGCCTTTGTTCAGGGTGACAGTCATGGCGACAGGTTGGTTGCCGGAAGGCTTTGGCGGTACCGGATTCCACCTCCGGCGGCGGTACCGGATTCCTCCTCCGGCTTCCAGCACAATGGGATGATGCGGATTCGCGAAGTCACCGTAGATGAACTTCCCGTCCTCCAGGCGATCGAGCGCGCGGCCGGGGAATGCTTCCGGGACATCGGTATGCCGGAGATCTCCGACGACGAGCCTTTCCCGGTAGCGGAGTTGGCGCGGTACCGACGCGCGGGCCACGCGTGGGCGGCAGTCGACGCGGACGACCGGCCGGTGGCCTACCTGATCGCCGAAGTCGTGGACGGGAGCCTCCACATCGAGCAGGTGTCGGTGCACCCGGCGCACGCACGACGCGGTGTCGGCCGGGCGCTGATCGGGCAACTCGCGGACCGGGCCGTGCGCGACGGCGTACCGGCGCTGACGTTGACCACATTCGCCGAGGTCCCGTGGAACGCGCCGTACTACGCGCGGTGCGGGTTCCGGGAGCTGACTGACAGTGAGCTCACCCCGGGGCTAAGGGAGATCCGCAAGCTGGAGGCGGAGCGCGGGCTGGACCGGTGGCCGCGGGTGTGCATGCGGCGGGAACTACACCCGCGCGCCGACCGAGCCGAACCTTCACCTGCTCAGTAGGGACTCATCTGGTCCAGAACACGATCTGCGAGGTCCACGATCGCCTCAACCTTCGGCTGGTCACACGCTCCACCTCCTCCAACGAGACCGCAGGAGTGTCCCGCCCGCCGTACTCGGCCTGGTTGCGACGCCGTCCTGCCGCTCCCAGGCCGCCCGGCCTATCCGGTGGGCATTGACCTCCCGGCCCAAGATCCGTCGCGCCGCTCGGGCGGCATCGTCGAGGTCATCCTCATCGGCGTCTCCGACAACAAGCACGTCGATATCCTTGGGCGCCTGCCCCGCCTCGCCCAGATAGCGTGCGGCCCAGGAGCCGTAGATGTACGCCGCGTCGATGCCGTCGAGTCCGGCGAGGATCTCGTCCAGCACTGCGGCGGGGCCGTAAATGAGAGCCAGCAGCTCACCCTGGAACGGTGAACGCAGTATCGGCAAGAGCATCGGCGCAGCCTGTTTCATAACATGAAACAGGCGGTGCGTGCTACGCAACAGCGAACAGTGTGGGCAGCCCATCCGGCAAACTCGCCGGGAACGGATCTGACAGTTCACCGCCGTTCCCGACGGCCGCACGAAGGGCGACGTCAGCGCCACCGGCCCCCGCCTGTACGGAGAGGAACCTACCCGTGCGCCTGAATCTGCTCGTCCTCTACAGCCCCGACGTCACAGCGTGCGTGGAGTTCTACCGCCGCCTCGGGTTGGCGTTCACCGAAGAGCGGCACGGATCCGGCCCGGTGCACTACGCCGCGGTGCTCGACGACGGCGCGGTGTTCGAGATCTATCCGGCGACGGCCGAGCGCGAAACAGGGACCGTACGGATCGGGCTGGCCGTCGAGGTGACCTCCGCGCTGTCGGCAGGCGTAATCACGCTCACCGATCCTGACGGGCGGAAAGTCGACCTCGACGTGGCCGGGCGCGATTAGGAGGCCACTACGCGCACCCACGTCCCGTCGTCCGTGAGATACGCGTCCACCTTCAGGCCCGCCTCGGCGAGGGCCTGCTCAAAGGCTTCCCGGGTCAGCGGGCGAGACAAGAACGTCTGGGTCCAGGTGGCGTCCGGGAAGATGTATTCGAAGTAGATGGAGTCCACACCCTCGCCGACGGGGTCAGCCGAGACCGTACGGAAGACCGCGTCGCCGCTCCGGCGCTCCCGGGGGACGTTGGCGTGCCAGTCCGCGCCCTCGCGCTGGATCAGGACGCAGCCGCCCTCGGCGACGTGGCGGCGGCAGGTGCGCAGCAGCCCTTCGCGCACCGCCACCTCCCCTGCGTGGACGAGGAACGACCCGAGCATCACGACATCGAAGCGGTCGCCCAGGTCCAGCGTCTCGATCGGGCCGCACACCGTACGCGCGCCTGAAATGCGGTCGAGCATCTCGGCAGACTCGTCGACGGCGGTGACCGTGAATCCGCGTTCGGTCAGAGGGTGCGTCACCCGGCCGACTCCCGCGCCGAGTTCGAGTATCGAGGCGCCCGGAGGAACCGCAGCCTGAATGATGTCCGGTTCGTCGTTGACGGGAAGTCTCAGGTACAGGTCGACCGCGCAGCCGTCCGGAGTGATCGGCCCAGGACCCGTGCCCGCGTATCCTTCGCGCATTCGTCCAGTCATGCGGTCCAGCTGAGCACACGGCCCGCCTGACCGGCCCCCCCTCCGCCGGCTGCTTGACTCTGCCCCAGGGGCAGACCGCAGCCTGACGTTGGAGGTTGGACGTGGACGAGGAACCCGTACTGCTCGGCATCGGCGTGTTCGCGCGCAGGTCGAGGCTGTCGTTGAAGGCCCTGCGCCTGTACGACCGGCTCGGGCTGCTGACGCCGGAGCTTGTGGACCCCGCCAACGGCTACCGGCACTACGGCCAGTCGCAGTTGGCGACGGCCCGTCTGGTGGCGTTGCTGCGGCGGATCGACATGCCGTTGACCCAGGTGGCCGAGGTGGTCGACGCCCCGGAGTCCGAGGCGGCCGAACTGGTCGCCGCGTACTGGGGGTCGGTCGAACGCCGGACGGCCGGGCAACGGGAGCTCGCCACGTACCTCCGGTCCAGACTGTCGGGTGGAGAAGGAGTGTGGGACATGTTCAAAGTCTTCGAGCGCACGGTTCCGGAGCAGCTGGTGCTGTCCGAACAGCGGCACATCACCCCGGAGGAGATCCCGGGGTGGATCTCCGCGGCGGGCGGGCGGCTCGTCGAGGCGGCGGAGAATCACGGCGGCGTCGCGGGGCCCGCGTTTGTCGTCTACCACGGTGAGGTGACCGAGGACAGTGACGGCCCGGTGGAGATGTGCGTGCCGATCGATCCGCGAAGGGACGTGCCGGCGGACGTCTGCGCGCGCAGGGAACCGGCGCACCGCGAGGCCTACACCCGGATCGTGAAGGCCCAGGTCGCGTTTCCGCAGATCCTGACGGCGTACGAAGCGGTGGCGCACTGGGTTGAGGCGCAGGACGGCCTCCAGACCACCGGTGCGCCGCGCGAGGTCTACTTCGCGGATTGGGACGCTGCGGGTCCGGACAGTGAAGTCTGCGACATCGCCTTCCCCGTGGGCTGACACTCCCCCGCGTCGATCATGTACAGCAGGCCCCTCAACGATCTCCAGTGGGCATTTCTGTACATGATCGACGCAGCGGGAACAGCGGCAGGATCAGCTGCGGGCCGGGTCGATCCGGCCGGTCACCTCACCGAAGCCGAGACGGGTTCCGGCCAGGCCGGGCGCGGTGGCCGTGATGACCACCTCGTCGCCGTCCTCCAGGTAGGTGCGCGTCGAGCCGTCGGCGAGCTTCAGCGGGTCGCGGCCGTTCCAGGTGATCTCGATGAGCGCGCCGCGCTCGTTCACTTCGGGGCCGGAGACCGTGCCGGAGGCGAAGAGGTCACCGGTGCGGAGGGAGGCTCCGTTGACTGTCAGGTGCGCGAGCTGCTGTGCCGCCGTCCAGTACATGGTCTTGAACGGGGGCCGGGAGATCTCGTGGCCGTTCAGCGACACCGACATGTCGAGGTCGAGTCCCCACGGCTCGGACGTACGGTCGTCGAGGTAGGGCAGCGGCTCCACGTCGCGGACGGGCGGGGAAACCCGGGCCGCTTCGAGCGCGTCCAGCGGAACGATCCACGGGGACAAGGAAGTTGCGAACGACTTGCCGAGGAACGGGCCGAGCGGCACGTACTCCCAGGCCTGGATGTCGCGGGCCGACCAGTCGTTGACGAGGCACACGCCGAAGACGTGGTCGGCGAAGTCACCGAGGCTGACCGGTGTGCCCAGCGGGGACGGTGTGCCGACGACAAAGCCGACCTCCGCTTCGATGTCGAGCCTGACGGAAGGCCCGAAGCCCGGCGCCGCGTCGGCGGGGGCCTTGCGCTGGCCCGACGGACGGACGATCGGCGTACGGGAGGACACGATCGTCCCGGCGCGCCCGTGGTAGCCGATGGGCAGGTGCTTCCAGTTGGGCGTCAGCGGCTCGGAGTCGGGCCGGAAGATCCTGCCCACGTTGCTCGCGTGGTTCTCCGACGCGTAGAAGTCCACGTAGTCGGCGACGGTGAACGCCAGGTGCGGCGTCAGGCCGGCGCGGTCCCGCAGGTGCGGTTCGACGGCGGCGCGGAAGCCGGGGTCGGTGAGCCAGGCGGTGATCTCGGCGCGGACGGCGGTCCACACGGGCCGTCCGGCGGCGAGCAGCTTGTCCAGGCTGCCGCCGGTGAACAGGCCGAGGTGCGCGGAGCCGACAGCGTCGGCGGCGGCAGCGAGGTCGAGCGCCTGGTCGCCGACGGCGACGACGAGGCGGGGCTCCGCGCCGGCAGCGCTGAAGACGCCGTACGGGAGGTTGTGGATGCCGAAGAGGTGGTCGGCGGGGACGTCGAGCCAGGTCACGGGAAAGTCCTTAGGGGAAGCGGGCGTTGGGCTCACGGTCACGGGCGGGTCAGCAGTCCGAGGTTGATCAGGTCGGCCAGTGGTTCGCCGATACTGCACGTGCCGTAGGCGGTGAACAAACCGCGCAGCTCTTCTATCTGTGTCTCCGTCAGGCCCCGGATCTCGTCGGCGAGCCGGTCGCCGTCGCGGTGCGCGAGGTTGGCCACGAGCATGTCGCGGTCAGCGCCGACGGTCGCCAGGTAGGAGGCGAGCAGCACGTTGAGGAAACCGTGGTGGTCAAATCCGGTGTCGGGGTCGGTGTGGCGCACGGCGTTGTGCAGCCCTGCGGTGAGCTTGACCGGCAGGTCGCGCTCAGCGGCGGTCAGCAGGAAGTCGGCGAGTTCGCCCACCGTGGGGAACGCCGCGGCCGTGACGCCGCCCGTACGGAACTTGGCCCGGTGGCGGGTGCCCACGAGCAGATCCAGCGCCGCGGTGTCCCCGCGCTGGACTTCGACCGCGCCGCTGAGGTCTTCGGGCAGGTGTTCGCGCAGCGCGGCGACGGCCTTCGCCGTGTCCCCGGCCACCTCGACGCCGGCGAGCAGCAGACCGGGCGTTGCGAGGACCAGGCGTACGGCGTCCCCGACGGCCTCAGGCGAGGCCGCCACCGGCAACACCCGGAGCGGCTTCATCGGATCGGCGTAGGCGGACAGTTCCGGAATCCGCGCCGCGCCGATGAGGAACGGGCCCACGTAGTCGGCGTACCACGCGGATTCGTGGTTACGGTGCGCCGGGACGGCCTCGTCCAGCGGCGCGTTCCCGGGCGGGAAGACCGCGGCGTCGTCCCAGAGACCTGCGAACAGCGGGTGGTACAGCGTCATTTCCGGCCTCCGGCCCAGGTCCACGCGTAGACGCCGTCGTCTACGGCGGTACCGCCTTCGCCCAGGCCGAGCGGCCTGAACGTGTCGACCATGACCGCGAGTTCGTCGAAGTACTCCGCGCCGATGCTGCGTTCGTACGCGCCGGGCTGCGGGCCGTGCGCGTGGCCGCCGGGGTGCAGGGAGACGGAGCCCTCCTTGATCCCGGAACCCTTGCGGGCCGCGTAGTCTCCGGCGACGTAGAACATGACCTCGTCGGAGTCGACGTTGGAGTGGTAGTACGGCACGGGGATGGACAGCGGGTGGTAATCCACCTTGCGCGGCACGAAGTTGCAGATGACGAAGTTCGCGCCCTCGAAGACCTGATGCACCGTCGGCGGCTGGTGGACACGCCCGGTGATGGGCTCGTAGTCCGAGATGTTGAAGACGTACGGGTACAGGCACCCGTCCCAGCCGACCACGTCGAACGGGTGGGTGGGGTAGGTGTACCGCGTGCCGACGATCTCGCCGCCGAGGCCGCGGTGCTTCACCAGCACGTCGACGTCGGCGCCTTCCACGACCAGCGTCCCGGCCGGGGTGCGCAGGTCACGTTCGCAGTACGGCGCGTTCTCAAGCAGTTGCCCGTACTTCGACAGGTAGCGCTTCGGCGGGGCGATGTGACTGTTCGCCTCGATGCAGTAGGCGCGCAGCGGTTCGTCGCCGGTCGGCACCCAGCGGTGCGTGGTGGCGCGCGGGAGGATCACGTAGTCGCCCGGCCCGACGTCGAGTGCGCCGAAGACGGTCTCGACGACCGCCGTCCCGGACTCGACGTACACGCACTCGTCACCGATGCCGTTGCGGTACAACGGCGACGGGGCCGAGGCGACCACGTAGGAAATCCGTACATCGGCGTTCCCCAGGACAAGCCGCCGGCCGGTGACCGCGTCGACGGACTCCCAGTCGTCCTTGGCGAAGAGGTCGTGCAGTTTCAGGTGCCGCGGAGTGAGCGGGTGGTTCGGGGTGATCGTCTGGTCGGGCAGCTCCCACACCGCGGCGCCGCCGATCGCCGACGGGATCTCCCGGTGGTAGAGCAGCGACGAGTCGCTGGAGAAGCCCTCCTCCCCCATCAGTTCCTCGAAGTAGAGCCTTCCTTGCGGATCGCGGTGCTGGGTGTGCCGTTTGGGCGGCACGGTGCCCACCTGCCGGTAGTACGCCATGTCACTCTCCCTGGTCGGTAGCGATATTCCGGGACTCCGGGGTCTCCGTAGCCCGTTCTGCAAGCATCCTGCCCACTGCCGACCGTACGTCGGAAGGGCGTGGATCACGAAGCACCGCCGCGACGTACGCGTCGGGCCGGATGACCCACACCTCCCCCGGCCGGGCGTCCAGCGCGCCGCGCAGCACGCCGCTGGGGTCAAGAAGGCCGATGTCGTACGTATGGACTGCCGCGTCCGCGTATCCACAGGACAGGATCATCGGCCGGCTCCTGGCCAGGAGCCGCAGCCGGGTGTCCCCCACGGGCACGTCCGGCAGCAGTACGCCGGGGCCGGGCGGCGGCGTCCCGCCCCTGGGCGGCCGGCCGGTGGCGGGCCGTTTGCCGCTCGGGGTGGTCAGTGGTGAGTCGTGGTACCAGTACGGCTCGGACAGCCGTCCCGAGTCGACTCCCGCCCGCGCTTCGGGATCCCCTTCGGCGTGCTGGAGCAGCTCATGCCGCCGCTCCCAGGCCGCAGTGTCCGGCGGCGCGAGGAACCGCATGGTCGCGCCGGTGACGTCGAGGTTCTCCAGCGCGGCAGCGTGTCTTTCGTCGTGGTAGGTGGTGAGGAGTGCTTCGGGGGCCTTCTTGTGGAGGACGTAAGCCAGCTTCCACGCCGCGTTCTCCGCATCCTGGACGCCGGAGTTCAGCCCCCGCGCGCCGAACGGTGCCACCAGATGCGCGCAGTCCCCGGCGAGGAGGACCCTGCCGGTCTGCATCCGGCTCGCGATGCGCGAGTGGAAGCGGTACACCGACTGCCAGACGATCTCGTACGGGGTCTCCCCCACGATCCGCCGGATCCGCGCGTCGAGGTCGTCCGTACTGACGTCGTAATCGTCGGGGACCTGCCAGTCGATGCGGTAGACCGAGTCGGGGCACGGGTGGATCAGCACCTGGCGGCGCGGGTGCCACTCGGGGTCGAAGTGGAAGCGGCGCTCGGCCTCCCAGCCCGGGAGGTCTGTCCTGATGTCGCAGATGAGGAACTTGTCGTCGTACGAGGTTCCGTCGAAGGTGACGCCGAGGCAGTCGCGCAGGACACGGCTGTGGGCTCCGGAGCAGGCGACGACGTACTGCGCCGTGGTCTCAACTCCGTTACTGGTAACAGTTACTGACTGTTCGTCCTGTCTGATGCCGGTGACCTCATGACTCCAACGGACGTCAATCAGCGGCTCGTTCGCGATCGCCTCGTCGAGGATCTCCTCCGTACGCGACTGGGAGATGTTGACGAACGGCGGGAACGCGGACCGTCCACGCTCGGTGAAGGAGTGGGAGAAGAGTTCGCACCCTTGGTAATACGTACGCGCTGTGGTCCAGGTGACGCCTTCGTCGGCGATGCGCCGCCCCGGGGAGGCGGCACCCTGGCGGCCGGCGAAGTCCCAGATGTCGAGGACGTCGCCCTGCTGGCAGATGGCCTTGGACCCGGCGGGGTCCCGGTGCGGGCGCCGGTCGAGGACCAGGGAGCGTACGCCGTGCCTGGCGAGCAGGAGGGCCGCGGTCTGGCCGACCGGGCCGTTGCCGATGATGAGCACTTCGGCGGGGGTGGTCCCGTACACGATCATCTCCCCGGAGGACGGGCGGCGGATGGGCGGGCGGGGCTCAGCTCTGCAACTGGTCCCAGACCGCCCGGTCCCGCTCCGCCGTCCAGATGACCGGCCGCTCCACGCCCGTCAGTTCGTCCCACAGCCGGGACACGTCGAACGGGAGGCAGTGTTCGAAGATGGGCCAGTGCCCGAACTGCGGGCCGAGGGTGGTGTGGCAGGCCTCGAAGGCCTCCTTGAGCGTGCCGCCGCACTTCTGTACGGCGGAGACCTCGTCGATCATCGTGGTGAGGAAACCCCGGGTCTGCGCGATCGCCGCGTCGACCTCCGTCCGGCCCCGGGCGATCGCACCACGCCCGCCGACGAGTTGCTCGGCTTCGAAGGCCGCGATGTTGTCGAGGGTGCCGGTGGACCAGTCACGGTGGAAGGCGTCGCCGGTGTACAGCGCGGCCTGCGACTCCACGAGGTCGCCGGCGAACAGGATCTTCTGCTTCGGCAGCCAGGCGACGATGTCGCCCTCGGTGTGGCCGCGACCGCAGTACTGCAGGACGAGTTCGCCGCGGTCGCCGCCCAGGTCGATCGTGAAGCGGTCACTGAAGGTGGCGGTCGGCCAGGTGAGACCGGGGATGCTCCCGGGTTCGTCGAACAGCCGGGGCATCCGGCCGAATTCGCTGTCCCAGTCCTGCTTGCCGCGCTCGGCGATCAGGCCCCTGGTCTGCTCGCTGGAGATGATGGTCTCAGCGTCGAACGCGGACGCGCCGAGCACCCGGACCGCGTGGTAGTGCGAAAGCACGAGGTAGCGGACCGGCTTGTCAGTGTGTTCGCGCAGCCGCGTGAGCCATTTGCGGGCGGCGACCGGGGTGGCCAGAGCCTCGAAGCAGACAAGGAAGTCCTCGCCCTCGATAGCGCCGATGTTCGGGTCGCCTTCAGCCGTCAGCGCGTAGACGCCGTCGGCGAGGACTTCGAGGGTCTGCTCTTTAGCGGCGAGGTCGGCGGACGAGGCGAAGGGCTTGGCGGCCATGGCGGGGCTCCCGGAGCTGCTCGGCGTGATTCAGTAAAACCTTTGACCATCGACTACGAATGCGACGGTACCAGGGGGATTTTCCGTGCGCCAGAGGCAGGGGCGCGCCACCTCGCCCCACTCCTCGCTCGAAACGAAGCACTGACAGAGTTCCATGCTTGCCTTGCCGAAAAACTCGACGTACAGTTTCCTGTACATAAGAGGAAGGTGTGCCATGAAGACCATGACCTACACCGAGACCCGGGCGAACTTCGCCGAGACACTCAACGCCGTCAACGACGACCGCGAGGAAGTCGTGGTCACCCGCGCTGGACACGATCCGGTCGTGATCGTCTCCCTGGAGGACTACCAGTCCTTGAAGGAGACGGCCTACCTGCTGCGCAGCCCGGCGAACGCCCGGCGACTGCTGGCCTCCATCGATGAACTGGAGAGCGGTGGCGGGACCGTACGGGAACTGGCGGACACCGAGTGAAGATCACTTTCGCCTCGCGCGCCTGGGACGACTACTTGTGGTGGCAGGTCCAGGACCGCAAGGTCCTCAAGCGAATCAACACACTGATCGCCGACGTGACGCGCAACGGCAACGTGGGCATCGGCAAGCCGGAGCCGCTCAAGCACGGATTTCAGGGCTATTGGTCGCGCCGGGTCAACGACGAGCACCGGCTGATCTACAAGACCACTGAGGACTCGGTCCTGATCGCGCAGTGCCGCTACCACTACGAGAATTGATCCAGCACGGCACGACCTCCAGCCGTGTTGGTCCTGGGGCTCGTGCGGGAAGTACGCCTGGATTCACCCGCTTCGTTCCGCGGGAGCCCCATGGGGGGGGCGAACTGGTAGGTCCGTCAGCAGGGCCCCGGCGTGTGTCGGGGTCCTGGGTCCGTCAGTCGCGGCGGCGGACCCAGTCCGCGCCGGCGTGCGCGGCGATCTTGCCGAGCAGGCGGATCATCGTGCGGACCTCGTCCGGGGTGAGCGCGTCCGCCCACTGCTGCTCGCGGGCGTTGTGGTCGACGTAGGTTTCGGCGAGGGCCCGCTCACCGGCTGGGGTGAGCTGGAGCAGGACCGCCCGGCCGTCGTGCGCGGCGGGGGTGCGGGCCAGCTGGCCCTGCTTCTCCAGCGTGGTGGCCAGCGCCGATACAGCGGCGCGACTCATGCCGGACACCTCAGCGGCCCGCTTGCCTTCCAGCGGGCCGCTGAGCCACAGCACGTACATCAGCCGGAAGCCCGGCCAGCTCCAGCCGCGCGGGCGGTGCACGGCCGCTTCCAGGTCGTACGTGACGACGCTGGTGACCCGGTAGAGCATCAGCACCAGGCGCAGCGCGTCGGTATCGAGCTCAGGCAGCCGCTTCCCGGCTTCACGGACGGCGAAGTCGGTGAAGGAGAGGAAGTCGACGTGCTCGGGGGGACCGGCGGCGGCGGGGGGCATCCGGCCAGGGTACTGGGGGTGGCCGGGGTCACGTCCGGGTTCGTGTCGCCGTTGTCGATCACCAGTGGGGTGCAGAGGAAGTTCCGCAGGTAGAAGTCCGGCGGGAACTTACCCACGTTGAGGACGGTCGACGGATTACTGCCTTACGGTGCCGACCCGGACGGGACCCACCGTTTCCCTTTCCTCGGGCAGTTCGTCCTCGCGGAAGACCAGCGGGGCCGTCCTCGGAACCTCCCCGGCGTTCTTCAGAGTCTGCTTGTTGACGGTCTCGTAGCGTCCCGCGTACAGGGAGGGGACGCGGTGCTCGAAGAACCGGGTGCGGGTCACTGAAGTTCCGTGCGGCGTCTCAGGGGTTTACGGCCGGGGCGCACGCCACACTTCCGGACACGTGGGGCCGCTTCAATCAAGACACAGAGAGATGCCCGGTTGACGCGCAGTCACAACTCGTTTCCATCCCCGGAGTTGGCGGTTCCGGATAATGGGCTTACAAGATTCACGCGTAGCAGGTGAGGGGCTTGCCGCCGTTGAACGCGACCATGTCGCGCAGGGCCGCCCCGATGTCGATGGCGGCTCCGTTGGCCGCGCCGTCGAGCTCGGCGTAGGCCCGGTGCAGGTTGCCGACCAGGCGTTCGGGGTCGAGCAGACCGGCGAACTCCCCCAGATCGGTCTCCCTGGCAACCTTCAGTGGATCGAGACCGGCCTCGCGACCCCGTACGGCCGTCTCCTGAATGAAACGCAGGTAGGCGAGCGGCGTCTCGACCGCTTCGGGCCCACAGACACCGCCGTGGCCGGGCACGATGGTTTCGGCGTTGAAGGCCCGGACCTTCTCCAGCGCGTCGATGGATCCGGCGACCGAGCCCATCACAACAAACGGCGTGCCGCCGTTGAACACCAGGTCGCCGGAGAACAGCACCTTCTGCTCGGGCAGCCACACCACGGAGTCGTTGGTGGTGTGCGCGGCGTCGCCGATGTAGGTGACCTCGGCGCGCAGGTCGTCGGCGTAGACGGTGACGCCCCCGGTGTAGGTGAGGAACGGCGGCGCAGGGGTGAGGTCACCCCAGTCGACGCCGGGCCACACCGCGTCGAGCGGCAGCGCCGGGGCGTCGAGGATCTCCTGGCGGGTCTTCTCATGGGCGACGATCGTCGCGGTGGCGAAGAGGTGGTTCCCGTGCGTGTGGTCACCATGGTGGTGCGTGTTGATGAGCGTGCGTACTGGTGCGGGGGTGACTGTGGCGATCGTGTCGAGGTAGGCCCGGGTACGGCGCTCGGTGGAGCACGCGTCGACGCTGATCACGCCGTGGCGGCCGGTGATGAAGCCGGTGTTGTTGATCCACCAGCCGCCGTCGGGCTGGATGTACGCGAAGACGTTGTCCGCGACCTCCCGCAACGTGGCCGGGCCGCCGGCATTGTGGTTGTGGTGCGATGTGCTCATGCGGGGCTCCCCGAGGGTAGACGGATCCGCATGGTTCCACGGCCGACCACCGGGACGGGCGACCGACGCGGCTGATCTCCCGTACGGAATAAGGGTTCTGACGGAAGACCAGCCGCAACGCAGCCGGTTCAGGCAGTGCGGCCCAGGAACCCGGCGAGCCTGTCCGCGGCCGGGGCGTCGGCGGCGACGGGCTGCTCGGGGCCGAAGGCCTTGCCTTCACCGCGCACGGCGTCGCTCATGCGCCCACGTGCCAGCGTGAGCAGCACCTCGGCCAGCTCCGGGTCCAGGTCGGTGGGCTGCCCGGTGGCCTTCGCGAGGTCCCAGGCGTGCACGAACAGGTCACTGACGGCGAGGCTCGCCAGGAACGCGGCCGGCTGACGCCCGGCGAAGGTGTCGACCTCGGTGGTCAGCGCGCCGGGCGTCGACATCACGTCGAGCACGGCTGCGGCGATGACCTCGAAGTCGGCGGTGCGGTCACCGGTCTCCTCGGTCTCGGCACCGCCGATGCCGAGGGTCAGCTGCCGCTGGGCGTCGAAGGTGTGGCCGAGCAGTGCTTCGATGTCCCAGCCGTCGCAGGGGCACTTCAGGCCGAGCTGGCCGTCGTCGACCCGGGCGAAAACGGTACGGAAGGTCTCGGCGGCGCGGGTGTACTGGGCGATCTGGTCCATGTGCTGGCCTCCAACGGCGTCATACGACAGGACGGCGGGCAGCTTACGCCGGTGGAGCAGGTGATCGTGCGGCGCTCTCCTGCTTTACTTAATCGTGTCAGTCCGATGATTCGGGGATGACCCACGCCACTCCAGGAAGCCTTGAGGAAAGCGCGGCTCACCCTGATAGTTGAAGGCTGCACGTTTTTTTCAGCACATAAGCAGGTTCACTCGCGACAACCGACTCCGTGACGGCGGTGGGGCGACGACTCGGAAGGGGTGCGCCCATGGGGGCCGCTACGGAACAGGACGGCAACTCGACGGAAGTCGTGGACGAAGCGCAGGTGCGCGCACTGCGCGCCGCGCGAATATCCGCCACGATCATGATGTTCACGTTCAGTGCGGCGGTCGCGTCGTACATCGCCCGGATCCCGGCGATGAAGGAGGACCTGGGCCTGAACGAGGGCACCCTGGGGCTGGCTCTGCTCGGCGCACCGGTCGGGATCATCCTTTCGGTGTCCAACGCCAACAAGTTCATCCTCCGGTTCGGCTCCCGGGCTGTCGGCCGGTTCACGGTCACCGTAGGTTCGGGCCTGCTGATCCTGCCGGCCGTCGCCTGGAACCTCTGGTCGCTGTTCGGCGGACTCTTCTTCATGGGCATGGTCCTCGGCCTCACCGACGTGTCGGTCAACGCCCAGGGCGTGGCGATCGAGCGGAAGATGGGCCGCTCGATCATGAACAGCCTGCACGGCGCGTACAGCGTCGGCGGGCTGGCGGGCGCCGGTGTCGGCGCGCTCGTCGCGAGCGCTTCGGTGCCGGTGGGCTGGCACCTCGGTGTCGCGGCGGTGTTGATGTGCGCGCTGGGCTGGTTCGGGTCCCGCAACCTGCTCGGCGCTGAAGCGGACACGCACGAGGTCACGGCTCCGGGTGCCACGCCGGGCTCTGCTCCGGATTCCGCTCCGGGTTCCGCTCCGGGTTCCGCTCCGGGTGCCACGCCGGGTTCCGCTCCGGATTCCGCAGAGCCCGCACCGGACGGCAAGCACCCCAAGGCCGCGCTGATCGCGGTGGCGATGCTGGCCACGATCGCTCTGTGCTCCTACGCCTCCGAGGGTTCGATCGGCGACTGGAGCGGCGTGTACCTGCGCGACCACCAGGGCTCGTCCGAAGGGGTGGCCGCACTCGGCTTCCTGGGCCTGTCGATAGCGATGACCATCGGCCGGTTCACCGGCGACCGCGTGGTGGAGAAGGTCGGCGGAGTAAACGCACTGCGCTACGGCTCACTGATCGCCGCGGCCGGAATGGCGCTGGCGATCCTCGCCCCGAACGCGGCGCTGACGATCGCCGGGTTCACGCTCTTCGGCTTCGGCGTGGCCCCGATCGTGCCCGTCGCCTTCAGCGCGGCCGGCAACCTCCCGGGCGTCCCGGCGTCCTGGGCGATCTCCAAGGTCTCGGGTGTCGCATACGTCGGCATGCTCGGCGGTCCGCCGGTCATCGGCTTCATCGCGCACCAGTCGAGCCTGGCGTGGGCGCTGGCGGTGCCCGGCGTGCTGATCGCCCTGGTGGCGACAGTGGCGGGTGTGGTTGGACAGCGGAACTGATTTCTTACTGCGCCGTCGATCATGTACAAAAGTGCCCTAAAGGATCTCCACAGGGGCATTTTGTACATGATCGACGCACTGACTCACGGGCCGAAAGCCCGCCGGTTTCCGGATGGTAGATCGGCCACTGCACTTCCTCCGGCGGGATCCGCCCGTCCACGCAGGTCAACCGGAGCCGGGTCTCGAACGGCGACTCCGCCCGGCCGTCGGACAAAGACAGCCAGGGCCGGGCCCGGACGACTCCGCGGCGCTTCGCCATGGCGGAGCCGACCGCCGGAAGACTCTCCATTGTGAGCAGACCTTTATTGAGCGCGGAGTCCAGCACGGACACCGGTGTGGGCCGCCGGACCAGCTGGACGACCCTGACCCGGCTGCGCAGCGGATTCTCAGACCGGTCCCCTGCGTCGATCAGGCAGGCACCGTGGGTCAGTCGCTCCCAGCGCCCCCGGCGCAGCAGGGTCTGCAACTGCTTCGACGACAGTCCGCCCCAGCGGATCTGAGGGGCCGTCAACACTCCGTCCTGCGTACGGGCCAGTGCCCGCAACAGGTCCAACTGGTCCTGCGTCATGGAAACCTCCCCGTTTCGGCTGCCGTCCACAGTGCCGGGTAGCGGGCGGGTTTCCGGCAGACTTCCAACCGGTTCACTCGAAAGCGGCACAACCGACGGCGTCGATCATGTGCAAAAGTCCCACCATTTGTCTCCATAGGGGATTTTTTTACATGATCGACACGGGCGAGGTTCATATTCCCTGATTGCGATCCCACTCCTTGCAATACCGCCTCACCGGCGGTGAGTATATTCGAAATCAGAAATATGGTCAGCATGTCCATTAATCGGGGGATTTGACGAAGATGCGAACACGCATAGGGATAATCGCTGCCACCGCAGCGCTGCTGGCGGCCACTGCTTGTGGTGGCGACGACAGCAGGAAGGGGCCTGAACCGCAGGTGGCGGGCGCGAAGAATCCCACCAGCAGCAGCACCCGGGCGGGTCGGCGTCGAATTCCGTACCGCCACTGAAGACTTTCGATCCGCCAGTCCGCTTCGAAAGCAGTGTCACGGACCTAATTTCCACTGATGCCGGAACATTCACGGCGGGTAGCATACCCAGTCAGTAAGACCCTCCGGCCATACTGCTCGACGGGACGGATTACTTCCTGATCGACGGCAAAGGCGGCTGGTCTGCGCTGCTGGACCTGGACATGAGCAAATCGACAAGATATCCGTCGGCCGCACTCCACCTGGTCGGAGCCGATGAGCGGAATGTGATCGCCAGTATCGGTGACAGAAGTGCGGCAGCGATGACTTGGGTATTGGATACGGCCACCGGACAGATCCGCTGGAAGAAGGACGACTTCCGCGCATCGGCCTATACCGGCGCGGTGATCGCCGGTTCGGGATACGGCCCCGAGTACACCGGCTGGCTTGTGACTCTGGGGCTCGAGGCCGCTGACGGCACAGAGCGCTGGCGACTCACGGAAGGAACCGTCAGCGGTATCGGCGAGGCAGGCCCGGGTCTGCTCATCGCCGCTCAACGTAGCGGCTCCGGCAATGTCACCAACATCATCGACGCTGCGACCGGTTCGGTCCGTATGAGTTTCCCGTCGGACTACGGGACTTGCTGGTACGTCGGTGTCACTGTCACGGTCTGCGGCACAGGCTGAGCCGCTGCGTCGATCATGTACAAAATTCCCCTGGAGAGATCGTTCAGGGCAATTTTGTACATGACCGACGCGGCAATATTCCCTACAGGCGGTCGGCGAAGTTGATCCCGGCCGCCGTCCAGCGCTCCTGCTGTGCGGCCACCCGGGCCTTGAAAGCCGCCAGGTCCCGTGATTCAGCGGGCGACCAGGCCTTCTCGGCCACCGCCGCCAGTCTCGGGAAGATGAGGAACTCAGCGTCCGCGACGGACCGTACCGTCTCCGTCCACAGAGCACCCTCGACGCCGACGACCGCCGTCTCCGGGACACCCGGCAGATGGGTTCCGGGGTCCCAGTCGTACGACTTGTCGAGGTCCACGAGCCCGGCCCACTTCAGGCCCAGCTCAGTGTCCTCGTCGTACTTCATGTCGACGTAGGTGTGGTCGGCCGGTGCCATGACGACCTTCGCGCCGTGCTCCGCGACCGCCTCGGCGACCTTCCCGGCGTCCTTGGACGACTCGTTCCAGTAGCCGAGCAGCGCCCCCTCGGCCGGCGGTCCGCCGGCCAGCTGGTGCCAGCCCCAGATCTGCTTGCCGTGCTTGAGGACGAGCTCCTGCGCGCGCTCCATGAACACCGTGTAGCGCTCGGCGGTCATGGTGAGCGCCTCGTCGCCGCCGATGTGCAGCCACGGGCCCGGGGTGATCGCGGCGAGCTGGCCGAGGACCTCGTCGACGAAGGTCCACACGTCTTCGGAGGTCTCGTCCAGGTCGCTGAAGCCGACCTCGATGCCGTTGTACGGTTCGGGCGGCATCGTGCTGGCGCCGAGCGACGGGTACGCGAGGATCACCGCGTGGGTGTGCCCCGGCATGTCGATCTCCGGGACCACGGTGATGTGGCGCTCCGCCGCGTACTCGACGACCGCCCGGTAGTCCCGCTGTGTCCAGAACCCGCCGGGGCCGCCGCCGACCTCGGTCATCTTGTCGGGCGCGGTCAGTTCGGGACGGCCGTTGATCTCGATGCGCCAGCCCTGGTCGTCGGTCAGGTGCAGGTGCAGGTGGTTGAACTTGTACCGGGCCAGGTGGTCGGTGAACCTCATCACCTCGGCCGGGGTGAAGAAGTGCCGGCAGATGTCGAGGCTGAAACTGCGGTATTCGTACCTGGGCTGGTCGAGTTGGACGGTGCCGCACGGCACGGTCCACTCCATGGCGACGCGCTTGCCGCCCTCGGCCTCGACCGGGAGCAACTGGCGCAGCGTCTGCACGCCGTGGAAGACCGCGGTGGGGGTGCTGCCCTGGATCAGGACGGTCTGCGCGGTCACGCGCACAGTGTGGACATCCCCGGTCGCTCCGGAGCCCGTCGCCAGCTCGGGCTTGACCTCAAGCACGATGTCGCCGCCGCCACGCGCCACGACGGCACCGGTGTCCTTCACCGCGGGCACCGCGTAGCCACTGACTGTGCGGAGCAGCCCGGCCAGTTGCCGTGCGGTGGGGAACAGCGCGTCGGCATCGCGCGGGAGCTCGGCGCGGACCCGGATCCGGCTGCCGGGACGCAGTGTCCAGTGCCGCCCGGGGACGGGCCGCACCTCGACGGGTGCGGGGACGATCGCCTCATAGCCGGTGGCTGCTGCGCTCACGCGTGCTCCTCTGCCTGATGTGCCGTGGGAGTCGGATTGGTCCAGACCACCCTAGCCGCAGGTCAGTTCGCCGCGCGATGTATCTCCAAGGTCGTCCAGGCCCCGAGGTGCACTTTGTCCCCTTCCCGCAGGGGGACGGGGATGTTGACCTCGATGGCTTCCTCACCGTAGTTGATGTACGTGCCGTTGCGGGATCCCAGGTCGGCCACGGCCAGGGTGCCGTCGGCGCGGCGCAGCAGCACCGCGTGGGTGTGCGAGACACCCGAGTCGGCGGGGGCGTCGGCCAGGTCGATGCCCAGGGGGGTGTTCGCGGGGCGTTCACTGTTCTTGCTGGCCCGGCCGATGAGGAGGTTCTCCTGGCCGGCGGCGAACGGGACGGTGCGGGGGGTGTGGTACGGCGGGAAGTGCATTTTCCGGCCGTCGGGGCCGGCCTGGTCCTGCACCCAGGTGAAGTAGCGGGTGTCGGCGCAGACGGTGACGTCCCAGCCGCCGGTGCCGTGGCCGGGGCGGACGGGCAGCGGGTCGGGTTGCCGGGGGTCGGGCACTTTCGGATCGACCGGCTGGGGGATCGGGGCGGGCGGCGGGCTGGAGATGATCGGGCGGCCGCAGCCTTCGCAGAAGCGCGCGCCGGGTTCGAGGGCGTGCCCGCAGTAGACGCAGACCACGCCGGCGGCCGGCGCGTGGGCAGGGTGCCCGACCGCGGGCGCGGTGGACGACGGGCCGCCCTGACCGGCAGCCGCCCGGACAGCGCCGATGGGCCGGGCGCACTCGTCGCAGTACTCCGCGTCCTGCGATTCGTGCCCCACGGGACACTGGGGCATCCGTTCCTCCTGGTGAGCTGACTGACGGTCTGTCAACGACAGTCTTGCAAAGAGCTGTCAGGCCTGAGTCGGGCGTACGGTTTTCCCGCGGCCGATGGCGTGTTCCCCACCGCGGTCCTCAGCGATTCCCGCGGCCGATGGCGTGTTCCCCACTGCGGTCCTCAGCGTTTCCCACGGTCAGCGTCAGGTTCCGCAGGACCGTCGTCACGCCCCCTTGAGCCGGAACGTCTGACTGTAGATGTCGCCGTCCATCTCGTCACCCTTGTCGATCGCGCCGCGCATGACGATGGTGCCGGTGTCCGGCTCGACCTCGACGAACTTGCCGAGGAGTTTCGCGGTCTGCTCGTCGCCGACCTCCTCGGCGCGGGCCAGGGCCCGGCCGAGCTTCTCGGTGGCCTCGTCGATGTTGTTGTTGCGGCGGGCCTCCAGGCCCTCCTTGAGGTCCTTGGCGATCTCCGCGCGGCCGGTGTAGAAGGCCACTTCGTCGCAGATCTCCATGGACCGCTCTTCGTCGTCGGTCCATTCGGCGAACACCCCGGCTTTGGCCAGTTCCTCGACCGTACCGTCGGAATGGGTGAGGACCAGGGAGACCAGGCCTGGTCGGTAGCGTTCGCCGACGCCGCCGGGTTCGACGTCCAGGCAGACGTGGTAGTGCCGTTCCTCTTCACCCCACGCGGCGGTCGGGTAGTCGCCGATGTTGGTCCCGGTGTCGGTGCGGCGGCCGGTCAGGTCCTCCATGCCGGGGCGTACCTGCTTGACGAACTTGACCTTCGCCGAGCCCGGGGTGCGGACGCGCAGCGCCACGTCGGCCACGGACTTGGTCATCGCCTCGGCTGTCATCTCGGTGAAGTCGGCGACCAGGTCGGCGGGTTCGGCGACCCGGGCGCAGCCGCCGAGCAGCGCGGAGGAGATCTTGAGGAGTTCGCTGGTGTTCCAGTCCTTGCCGATGCCCCGGCAGTCGCAGTTGAACACGCCGGCGCACTCGTCGATGGCGGCCTGGAAGTCCTGTTCGCTCTCCGACTCGTTCTTGCCGTCGGTGAGCAGGATGGCGTGCTTGATGGCCTGTGGGTGTTCGGCGAAGAGCCGGTTGGCGAGTCTCAGCCAGGACCCGATGGCGGTGCCGCCGCGGGCCCGGAGGCGTTCCACGTCGCGCTTTGCGGCGCCGCGGGTGGCGTTGTCGGCGACTGCCATTCTTTCTTCGTACGGGTAGACCATGGTGGCCATCGCGGTGCCGGAGACGACGGCGAACAGGGTCCCGTCGCGCAGGGTGTCGATGGCGGCCATGGTCGCCCGCCGGGCCTCTTTGATCTTGGTGCCCGGGAAGTCCATCGATCCTGAGGTGTCCACCATGATGACTTCGGCGGCCTGGACGGCTGTGCCGCCGCCGGTCCCTGTGCCGCCAGGACCGGGCCCGACCGACTTGACGTCGACCACCGCGTGGACCTCCCGGCCGCCGACGGGCTGGAAGACGTTCTGGTGCACCTCGATGGTGAAGGTGGGCAGACTCGTGTGCGGAGCACTCATGAACGGGTTCCCTTCGGGGGTGCGGCTGACTCAGTAGTGGGCGGCGGGGGCGGTTGGGACCCCGCGGTGACGGTCTGCTGGTAGGTGTCGCAGGACACCGGGTCGGGCACGTCGGGGGCGGGCGGCGGGAACGGGACGAGTGCCACGGTGATGTTGTCGGCGCCGCCGCCGTCCAACGCACGGGCCGTCAGTTCCCGTGCGGTGTCCAGGGTTTGGCCGTACGGGTCGGGAAGTGCGGCGCGGTGCAGTGTCCCGGCGCCCGGCAGGTAGTTCCACAGGCCGTCGCTGCACAGCAGGACCACGCCGGGGCCTTCGGGGCGGATGGTCGCGGTGCGGGCCCGTACTTCGCCCGCGTCCGCGCCCAGCCACGACACGATCGCGTGCGCCCGCCGGTCGGCGAAGGCCTGTTCGGCGGTGAGGATGCCGAGCGCGATCATCCGGACCGCCCACGAGTCGTCCTCGGTGAGCAGCTCGGACCTGGCGTCGTCGGCGGCGTCGAGCCAGTAGGCCCTGCTGTCGCCCACCCAGCCGACGGTGACCGCGTCGGTGGTGACCACGGCGGAGACGAACGTGCAGGCGGGGCAGTTGCCGTCGGCGTCGGTACCGGTGAGCCGGGCCACGGCGGCGGCTGCTGCGGCGACTCCGGCTTCGGTGGCCTTCACCGGTGTCGCGCCGCTGCGCAGCGCCGAGGCCATCGTGCGGCAGGCGGTCGCCGCGGCGACCGCTGACGCTTCATCAGGACGGGGTGAGGAGGAGACGCCGTCACAGACCACGGAGACGACGGCCCGGCCGAGTTGCGGCGAACGGATCACGCGCAGTGCGAGGGCGTCCTCATTGCGGAGGTGGCGGTGGCCGCGGTCGCTGACGCCCGCGGCCGGGCCGAGGTCGATCTCG
The DNA here is from genome assembly GCF_057291755.1 of Kitasatospora sp. UYEF31. Lineage (NCBI taxonomy): Bacteria > Bacillati > Actinomycetota > Actinomycetes > Kitasatosporales > Streptomycetaceae > Kitasatospora > Kitasatospora sp. UYEF31. Next base: position 20,668 of record NZ_JBXAWK010000016.1, on the reverse strand, counting down.
ACGCGGTCGCGCGGGTTGTAGGGGCGTCCGCAGTCGTCGCACCAGCCGTCGGCGCCGACGGTCGGGGTCCGGCAGACGCCGCACAGGCGCGGGGACCACCCGGCCCGCCCGGACAGTCCGCTGCTGGAGGGTTCGCTGCGGACGGTGCCGCTGGCGCCTTCCGGGGGCCGGGGCGCGGGGCGTTCGGCGACGGGCGTGGGGACGTCCGGCTGGAGTTCGTAGCCGCAGGCCTCGCAGTAGCGGTGCCCGGCGGCGGCGGGGGCTCCGCACATGCGGCAGTGCACGGTGGAGATCGGGCCGCCGGCGGCGACGGGATGGTGGTCCCGTCCGGCCTGGGCGGGTCCGTCCGCCGGGGAGATCTGGCCGGTCCGGCCGCCGCTGCCGTTCGGAGGCGTCTGCATCTGTGTCACACCCATGTCCGTGGCCGCACTTCGTTCGCTCGGTCGACCAGGGCCACCCGCTCGACGGTCGTGTCCACATGCCGGGCGAGCGACCGGTAGCGCGCCTCCAGGGCCGTACGCAACGGCTTTTCGGTCAGCGCGGTGCCCAGGACGGTGCCGCCGCCGGTGGCCCCGTTGGCCCCGGCGCACACCCAGTCGAGGGCGGCGGTGAGGACGTCGACGGCGAGCCTGTCGCCGACCTCCCCTTCGAGTCTGAGGTCCATGAGGTGCCCGGAGGCCTGCGCGAGGTCGGGTTCCAGGGCCTCGTCCGGGGCGCGCCCGGTGACGCGGATGCGCAGTGCGGCGGACTGCGCGGCCACGTACATGCTGGACACCGCGGGGACGGACTCCAGGACGGCGACGGCCCCGTCGCGGTCCCCGCCGGCCAGTCGGCAGCGGGCCAGGCCGAAGGCTGCTGCGACGTAGGTGGTGTCCGTACGCCACACGTCTTCGTATTCGGGGGCGGCTTCGGCGTATCTGCCCAGGCGTTCGCGGCACACGCCCAGCGCGAGTCTGGCGGTGCGCTCGCCGGGGAACATCGCGCGCAGTTCCTCGAACTGGAGCAGTGCCTGTCCGGCGTCGCCCGCGGACAGGGTGAGCAGTCCCCGGTACCACTGGTGCCGCCAGTCGGGCGGGTTGTTGTCGATGTCGTCGAGGAACGCCCCGGCGCGGTCGGTGTCCCCTTCGGACAGGGCCAGCCAGGCCAGGCGCAGGAGCGTGTCGGTCGTGCGGACTCCGGCGGCGGTGAGCTGCGGGAGCAGTTCGTCGACGGTGGTGGCCGTGGTGGCTTCGAGGATCGCGGCGGCGGGGTCTGCGGGGTCTATCCGGGGGACGGGCAGGGCGAGGGCTTCGACTCCGGGAGCCGGTCGTTCGGCTTCGGAGCCGGCGTGCGCCGGACGGACTCCGGCCGCCGCGGCGGGCTGGCGGGCCGGCCCCCTGGCGCCGTCCGCGGCCGTAGGCACAGGGACGTCGGGGTAGCCCATCGACACCTCGGGGCCGAACAGGGCGGACTGCCGGGGGCTGGGCTTGCCGCTCTGCGTGGCGACGACCTCGTGGAGGACGCCGCGGCACTGCTCGGCCATCTCCTCGGCGCTCTCGAACCGCTGGTCGGGGTCGGGGTGGCAGGCCCGCAGGAGCAGCCGGTGGAAGGATTCGTACGCGGCGAAGAGCGGCACTTCGGACACCGGCGGGAGTTCGTGCTTGCGCTCTTTGTGGAACCCGGGGAAGCCGAACGCGAGGTAGGCCATGGCGCGGCCGACGGTGTAGATGTCGGACCACGGGGAGGGGCCTTCGAACTCGACTTCGGGTGCCTGGAACCCGGAGGTGCCGAAGATGGGCCCGCCGACGGCGGTGGTCTCCCGGACCGCGCCGAGGTCGATGAGCTTGACCTGCTTGTCGGTGAGCATCACGTTGTCGGGCTTGAAGTCACAGTAGACGCGGCCCTCTTCGTGGAGGTGGCCGAGCGCGGGGAGTATCTCGATCACGTACGCCAGGACCTGGTCGAGCGGCAGCGCGGCCTGCTTGTCCCTGACCGCCGCGCGGTGCTCGGTGAGCAGGTCCTTGAGGGAGAGCCCGTCGAGGTACTCCATGACGATGTACGTGTCGTCGACGCGGCTGCGCGGGTCGGTGTGCGCCACGACGTCGTGCACGATGACGATGTTGGGGTGGCGCAGCAGGACGAGGTGGCGCTGTTCGGCCAGGACGATGTCCCTGGCCTCGCTGTCGCCGCTGCCGAGCAGGCCCTTGAGGACGACGAGCTGGTCGAGGGCGATGTGCCGGGCGAGGTAGACCCAGCCGAAGCCGCCGCGGGCGATGCAGCCGACGATGCGGTAGCCGCCGACGGTGTCGTCGGGCTGGAGTTTGGGCGCGAAGGAGTACGGCGTCCGGCAGTGCGGGCAGAAGCCGTGCACCAGTCCGGGGTGGCCGTCGTGGGTGCGGCCGACGGGGTTGCGGCACTCCTTGCAGATCCGCCGGTTCTCCGGCACGACCGGGTTGGGCATCAGCAGGGTGGCCGGGTCCCGCTTGGGGATCTGCGGCACCTTGACGACGCCGCCCAGGCGGCGGGAGCTGGAGGAGTGGCGGACTCCGGAGGCCCGGCGGCTGCTGCTGCCGGCCGTGCCGTGGGCGGAGACCGACCCTGACCCGCCGGTCGGTCCTGTCGGGTTCGCCGGTCCTGTCGACGAGGTGGCCGGTCTGGCTGCCTTCGCCGGCGGCCGGCCGCAGTCCAGGCAGTAGCCCTCGTCGATCTCTCCGCCGCATCCCGGGTGTTCGCACCGCGTCATGACGTCCCCCTGCTCCATTGGTTGCCGCGGACTTCGTCAGCGGTGCCGCCGCTGTTCTCATGGTCGTGGACTGCCGGCGCGCCCCGCGCGGCTCCGGTGGCCCGTGAGGTGCCGGAGACTGTCTCCGTGTAACGGTCCACCGTCGCCGTGGCTTCGTCGAGCGGGCAGGGCCTGCGGGCCAGTTCCCGCTTGGCCTGCTGGTAGAGGCGGTCGCTGTCCGGGTTTTCGCCGCAGCCGCGTCCGGCCGCCATCGCCCGGTAGGACTCCAGGCGTCCGCGCAGTTCGTCGCGGCGGGCGAGGAGCGCTTCGAAGCCGTCCCGCACACCGCGGAGCGTCTCGTCGGCCTTCCGTGTGTCCTGTTCCAGAGTGTCGAGTGCGGCGGCCAGGCCGGTCCAGTCCAGGCGTCCGCGCAGCTTCCGGACACGGTCCAGGCCGGACCGCAACTGGTCTCCGCGACGGGCGACTTCGGGTTCCCTGGCGACGGTCACCCGGTTGAGCGTGTGGGCGCGCCGCCGCGCGGTCTCGTCCTCGGCTTCGACGAGCCGGATGATTCCCCGCTCAAGTTCCTGCACTCTGCTGTCATAACGTTCCTGAAGGTCTTTCAGTGCCGCGAGTTCGTCGCGGACGGTGGTGAGGGTGCGTTCGAGTGCGGCCAGGTCGACGTCGGCGACGACGACCGGCGCGCCGGGGTCCAGGCACAGTTCGATCTGTCCCTGGACGTGGCCCAGCGGGTCGGCGGCCACGGCCTTCCTGGCGGTCGCCCAGCGGTTGCGTACCCGGCCCAGGATCTGGGCCGGCTGCGGTGCGGTGGCCGGGCCGCCGACGGCGGTGAGCAGGGTCTCGGACTCGCCGAGCAGCGCGCCCGTCCGGTCCACGGCGGGCAGCAGGGTGTTCCAGGCCTCCTCGGCTTCGGAGACCGTGCGGGCGACCAGCGCCCAGTCGTGGCTCATCTCGTCGACTACGGCGGCCATCGGGAGCCACCGGGTGACGACCGACCCGTCGAGCAGGCCGCGCCGCCCGAGTGGCAGTGCCTGGCCGGTCATCCCGACGGACGCGCCGTGGAGCAGGAACGTCAGTTCCTCCAGTTCGGCCCGGCCCGGCCGGATGCGCCGCGCCCGGACCTGCCGGGCCTGGCCGATCGTGGTCCGCAGGGCGTCGAAGTGGCTCCACAGGCGGGCGATGATGGGGGTGCACTGCTCCCACCGGCGGGCGGTCTCGCCGGTCAAGCCGGGCCCGGACAGGAGCTGGTGTCCGGGGTGTCCGTCCAGGCTGATGAGCCCGGCGCCGATGCCGTCGACCTCGGTCTGCCGCCGGGCGAGTTCCCGGTCGGCTTCCTCCCTGCCCAGCTGACGGGGCGTCACGGTTCGTACACCGGTTGAGGCATGGCCGGGGTCGTCTTCTCCTGGCCGGTGCGCAGGTACTGGTTGTACAGCCGGGTCCAGGTGCCGTCCTTGCTGATCTTCTCCAGCATCGCGTTGACGAAGCGGACGAAGTCCGGGTGGTCCTGGGCGATGAGCATCCCGTACGGCTCGCGTGATTCGGCGGGGCCGACGATCTTGGTGAACAGCGGGTCCTGGTGCTGGAGTCCGGCCAGGATGCCGTCGTCGGTGGACACCGCGTCGGCCGCGCCCTGCTGCATCTTGACCAGGCAGTCCGCCCAGGTGTCGCCGACGACCTTGGTCAGGCCGTACTTCGGTTCGCTGATCCGGGTCAGCGACGTCGAGCCGTTCACCGCGCACACCCGCTGCCCCTGGCGGCCCTGGAGCCCCGCGTCGCCCGCGCCCCGGGCGACCAGCATCCGCTGCGCGGCTTCGAAGTACGGGGTGGTGAAGGCGGCGTCCTGCTCGCGCGCGCAGGTGATGGTGGCGGTCTGCGCGACGATGTCCACCCGGCGGTCCTTCACCGCCTGCGCCCGGTCGAGGTTGCGGATCACCTGGAACTGGACGTACTTCGGGTCGTCACTGCCGAAGATCGCCTTGGCGACCTCACGCAGCATGTCGATGTCGAAGCCCTTGAGCCGGTTGTCGGCCACGTCGAGGTAGCCGAACGGGTAGGTGCTCTGGTCGATCCCGGCGCGCAGGTAGCCGCGCTGCCGGATCTCGGCCATGGTGCTGCCGGCCGGGAGGCCGCCCGGCGCGGGCAGCGGTCCGTCCGGCCGCAGGCTGGGCACACACGCGCCCTTGTCGTCGGCCGGTGCCGCGGCGACCGGCGGGGCGGTGGGTGTGGCGGAGGGCTTCTCCGACGGCAGGGCGCCGGGCTCCGGATCACTGCACGAGACCAGGACGAGCAGCGCGGCGACACCGGCGAGCAGACCGGCGGGGGTGCGGAACGCTGTCATCGGTACTCCCTCACCCGGCGGCGCAGTCCGTCCACCGTGCCGACCGCGGCCAGCAGCAGCAGGGTCACGGTGCCGATCCCGACACCGGCGAGGTTGTCGCGCCCGTTCGCGACCGAGCTCTGGAAGTCGGCCTGGTCCTTGGTGACGACGGCGGCGAGTGCCTGGTCGACCTTCGTGAAGGCCGTACGGGCGGACCCGTCGGCGGCCACGACCTTGGTCACCGCGTCGTTGAAGCGGTTCTCCTGGAAGTCCGTCGCGGCGGCGGCGTGCGCCTGCGTCCACGCGTCCACGGCCTGCGCGGCCTCCGCGAGTTTCGCCGCGGTGACCGGGTCGGACGCCGAGAGCCCGGCGGCGAGGTCCAGGAGCTTGCCCGGACCGACGAGTTCGCCCTTGGCCTTGATGAAGTCCGCTTCGTACAAGCCGTTGTCCTGGCCGTGCTGAACCAGCGTCAGTTCTTCGTCGCCGCGGGCCTGGAGGGCGGTGAACCGGGCTTTGGCCACCGACTCCATCGGGAGCCAGCCGTCCTTGCGCGCGTCGGCGAAGTCGGCGCGCGATGAGGAGGACGCCCAGCCGAGCCAGCCGGCCGCGGCCACCGTGACGACGGTGGCGAGCACCAGTCCGGGGTTGAACACCCGGCGGGTGCGCCGGAAGACGTAGACCTGGGTGCCCAGGAGGACTACGACCACCAGGACCAGGGCCGCGAGCGCGGTCCAGGGTGTGCTGGTCGCCTTGGTGTTGTCGTCGTGCAGCCTGGTGGCGGCGATGCCGTGCACCTCTTTGGCCCGCGACAGGATCTCGCCGCGCATGAGCTGCGAGGCGGCGCGCTGGTAGGCCGCGCCGACCGGGTGGCCCTGGCGGGTCTCCGCCCGCGCTTCGGCGACGAACGCCCAGTACTCGGGCAGTCGCTCCTGGATCTCGGCGAGCAGGACCGCCGTCGGTCCGCCGGGCTCGGATCCGGTCGCGTCGTGCAGCGCGCGCGACGCGCGGGCCACGGCGTCGGAGTAGGCCAGTTTGAGGTCCGGGGGTTCATTACCCGCCGTGAGCAGCCGGGCCGCTGCGGCCGCGTCGGCGTCCGCCAGGGCCTGGTAGAGGTCCTGTGTCTGCCGGACCAGCGGCCCGCTGTGGGTCGCGACGGCCGTCGCGCCGTCGGCCCGCTCGTTGACCGCCGCGAGCCCGAGGGCCCCGGCGAGCACGCACAGTGCGACGGCGACGACGCCGAGCCCGGCGAACCGGCCGGGGGTGGCGCGAAGCCACCGCCCGGACAGGAAGTCGGGACGCCGCAGCCGGCGCTGACGTCTGCGGGAAGCCTGGACGGCCACTGCGACGGGCGGCGCCGGCGGCCGGGGCGGGGCGGCGATCACCCCTGTTGACGACGGGTCCAACGCCACCATGGCCCAACCTCCCCCCGCAACGGTGCTGCCCGGCGCGGCCCGTTCACCGGGCTCCGCCGAAGGACGGTTCACCCGCCCCGTCCGACGCTATCGCCCAACTCCCTCACAGCCCGATGGTTTTCCCTCAAATCCCCTCTTCGGAGGGGCTTTCGAGGGGGTTCCCGCAGATGCCCCCACCAGCGCTGTCAGCGGTATGTCAGCGGTCGCGGGTCCGTGTCAGCGGCGTGTGGGTGGCTTGTCAGCGGGCCGGTGCACGGTGTTCTCAGCAGACAGGACAGAAGAAACTCCCAACCCGGACGGACATCCCATGACTTACGCAATCGAAGCCGAAGGCCTCACCAAGCGGTTCGGTGACACCCAGGCCCTGGACGGCATCTCGCTCGTCGCCGAGCAGGGCACCGTCCTGAGCCTCCTGGGCCCCAACGGTGCCGGGAAGACGACCGTCACCCGGACCCTGGCGACCCTGGTCAAGCCGGATTCGGGACGGGCCAGCGTCGGCGGGTTCGACACCGTCCGCCAGGCCCAGCAGGTCCGCCGGCTGATCGGGCTGACCGGGCAGTACGCCTCGGTGGACGAGGAGATGACCGGGTTCGAGAACCTGTTCCTGGTCGGCCGGCTGCTCGACATGTCGCGCAAGGACGCCAAGGCGCGGGCCCGCGAGCTGCTTGAGCAGTTCGACCTGACGGAGGCCGGAAACCGCGCCCCCGGCACGTACTCCGGCGGTATGCGCCGCCGTCTCGACCTGGCCGCCTCACTGGTCGGCCGCCCGGACTTCCTCTACCTGGACGAGCCGACCACCGGCCTCGACCCGCACAGCCGCAGCCAGGTGTGGGACCTCGTGCGCGGGCTGGTCGAGTCCGAGGGCGTGACCGTCCTGCTCACGACGCAGTATCTGGACGAAGCCGACCGGCTGGCGAACGACATCGTGGTGATCGACCACGGCAAGGTGATCGCCAGCGGCACCTCGGACAGTCTCAAGGCGCAGACCGGCGGGCAGACGCTGGAGATCCGCCCCGCCGACAGTGCCCGCGTCGACGCGGTGGCCGGGATCCTGACCGGGCTCACCGGAGACGTCCCGACCGTCGACCGCGGCCTGGTCCGGCTGACCGTCCGGGACGACGCGCTGCTGAGCGCCGTGGTGCGCCGCCTGGACGAAGCTCAGATCCGTACGACCGAATTCGCCCTGCGCCTGCCGAGCCTCGACGAGGTCTTCCTGACCCTCACGGGCCACCGGGCGCAGCCGGAACCGGACGAGGCGGAGGCGGAGGCCGCGTGAAAGGCCGATCGCGTACGGATTTCCCACCCGAACAGTTCCTGCTCGTCCTCGCCGTCCTCGCCCTCGTACTCATCCGGAGCCTGACATGACCACCACCCTGAACGCCCCCGTCCCGAAGACCGCTCCGAAGACCGCCGTGGCCCACCCGCGTGACCCGTTCGCGCCGGTGCGGCACTCGCTCACGCTCGCGTGGCGAAGCCTGGTCAAACTGAAGAAACAACCTGAGCAACTGATCGACCTGACGCTGCAACCGATCATCTTCATCGTCATGTTCGTCTACCTGTTCGGCGGCGCGATCGAGGGCAGCACCCACCAGTACCTCCAGTTCGTCCTGCCCGGACTGCTGGTGCAGACCATCCTGTTCGCCACCATGGGCACCGGGATCGGGCTCGCCACCGACATCAACAAGGGTGTCTTCGACCGGTTCCGGTCACTGCCGATCTCCCGGATGGCACCGCTCGCCGGTTCGATCATCGGCGACATCGTGCGGTTCGTCGTCGGTGCCGTCTTCACCCTCGGCTTCGGCATGATCATCGGTTTCCGGGTCCAGACGAACGCGCTGGCCACCTTGTCCGCCGTGCTGCTCGTCCTGGTCTTCGCCTTCTCCATCTGCTGGATCGCCGCGTGGATGGGTGTCATCCTGCGCAGTGAACGCACCGTGCAGGGCGTCGGATTCCTCGTGATGTTCCCGCTGACCTTCGGCGCCAACATCTTCGCCAGGGCCGACACCATGCCCGGCTGGCTGCAGGCCTGGGTGAAGGTGAACCCGGTCAGCCACCTGGTCACGGCCGTCCGCGGCCTGCTGCTCGGCGGCCCGGTGGCGAGCCACGTCCTGATCACCCTGGCCTGGGCGGCGGGCATCACCGCCTTCGCCGCCCCGATGGCCGTCCGGGCGTACAAGCGCAAAACCTGAGCCTTGGGTCCTTCCGTACGGCTGACTGGTTTTCCGCACAGCAAAAAGCCCGCCGGGTCACCTTTCCACGGTGACCCGGCGGGCTTTTCCCGTACGGTTTTCCCGTGCGCCGCGTGCTTCTTACTCGCGAGCGCTGGCTACTCGTACGCGCTGGCTACTCGTGCGCCGCGATCAACGGCTCGAGGTGCGCGTCCGGGAAGGTGCGCTCGAACGTGCCGAGCTTCCACTTGTCCGGGAACAGCGCCAGGATCGCGCCGTCCTTCGTGCGGGTCATCGCCTCGCCCTGCGCGATCCGCGAGCCGTTGAGCGCGTCGGCACCGGCCGCGTCGGTCAGCCGGGCCAGGCTGTACGGCAGGAAGTCCAGGTGCACGGGCGCGGAGAACTCGTGCTCCATGCGGTGCGTGACCACGTCGAACTGCATCGGCCCGACGGCCGCCATGACGGGGGCCTGGACGCCGCGCCGGTCGGAGGTCAGCACCTGCACCACGCCCTCCTCGTCCAGCTGCTCGACACCGCGGCGGAACTGCTTGGACTTGCTGATGTCCACCGGGCGGACGACCGCGAAGTGCTCGGGGGCGAAGGTCGGCAGCGGCGGGAACTTGACCCGCTTGCCGACGTACAGCGTGTCGCCCACCCGTAGCGCGCCCGCGTTGACCAGGCCCACGACGTCGCCGGGGTAGGCCCGCTCCACCACGGAGAGGTCCTGCCCGAACGCACTGTGCGCGTACTTGGTCGCGAACGGCCGGTTGTTGGCCTCGCGGGTCACGCTCATGCCGCGCTCGAACACGCCCGAGCAGATCCGGACGAACGCGACCTGGTCGCGGTGCGAGCGGTTCATGCCCGCCTGGACCTTGAAGATCAGCCCGGCGAAGTCGGCGTCCAGCGGTCGGGTGCCGCCGCCGTCGAGCTCACGCGGCGCGGGGGCCGGGGCGATGTCGACGACCGCGTCGAGCAGCGTGCGGACACCGATGTTGGACAGCGCCGCGCCGAAGAACACCGGTGTGGTCTCGCCCGCGAGGAAGGACTCCTCGTCGTGCACAGCACCCTCGAGCTGGAGCAGCTCCAGTTCCTCGGTCGCCCGCACATAGTCGACGTTCTCCTCGACCAGCGCGCGCTCGGCCGTCAGTTCCTCTTCGAGGGCCTCCAGAGCACCACCCGGGGCGCGGGTGTAGCGGCGCATCATGCCGGGCTCGCGGGAGTCGAGCAGCCCGCGCAGGTGCCCGGCCTCGCCGACCGGCCAGGTCACCGGGGTGGGCCGGATGTTGAAGGTGGTCTGGATCTCGTCCATCAGGGCCAGCGCGTCCAGGCCGGGACGGTCCCACTTGTTGATGAAAGTGATCACCGGGACGCCGCGGTGGCGGCAGACGTCGAACAGCTTGCGGGTCTGCTCTTCGAGGCCCTTGGCCGCGTCGACCAGCATGATCGCGCAGTCGACGGCCGCCAGGACGCGGTAGGTGTCCTCGGAGAAGTCAGCGTGCCCCGGGGTGTCGAGCAGGTTGAAGACCTGGCCGCGGTGGTCGAACTGGAGGACGGCGGAGGTCACCGAGATCCCCCGGGCCTGCTCCATCTCCATCCAGTCGGAGGTCACACCGCGACGGCCGCCCTTGCCGTGCACGGCACCGGCGCTGAGGATCGCCTGCGCGTGCAGCGCCAGGGCCTCGGTCATCGTGGACTTACCGGCGTCCGGGTGGCTGATCACCGCGAAGGTACGCCGCCGCGCCGCTTCGGTGTCTGCTGTGCTCACTGGGTCAACCGCCATGTTCCCCGCTCACGCGGATCATTTGCCGGGACGCGCCGCGGCTTCGTCAAGCAGAGCACCGGCGGCACTGTGACACCGCCCGGCTCAGGCGGGGCCGTTTCGAGGCTCCGCCGGAAGGTCCATTATCCCCGAACGGCTCCGGTGCTCCGGCCGGGGCCGCGGGCCGCCCTCCCGGGGCCGCCCGGTTCCGGCTCCGGCTGCCCCATCTCGGCCAGCGCCGCCTCCCGGTCCAGTGCCGCGCCCCGCTCATAGATCCGGTCGTACTCCCCCGCGCCGAGCGCCCCGCGGGCCGCGTCCACCGTCGCGCGTACGTCGTGGTCGCTGAGGTCGGTCGTGCCGCGCAGCCCCCTGGCCACACCGAGCAGCAGCGCGGCCCGCCGGACGTCGCCTTCAAGCGCGGCCAGCGCCGCGTGACCTTCGACCACCGCGCCGGAGATCGGCATGTCGAAGGTCGACCTGGCGAACCGCCACGCCTCCAGGTGGGCCAGGCGGGCGGCCACCAGGTCACCTTCCTCGCCGTGCAGGTAGCCGATCCCGGTGTGCATCAGTGCGACGACCTGCGGGGCCATGTTGAGCACCCGGGGCAGTATCCCTCTGGTGATCTCGAAATGCCGGCGGGCCTCCGGGAGGTCGCCGATTATCCGGGCGACGCCGGCCATCCCGATGTGGGTGAAGGCCCTCGTTACCATCGACGACTGCCGCTCCGAGAGTTCCAGCGCCACGGCCAGGTCGCGCCGTGCCCCGGGCACATCGCCGACCCGGGCCTTCAGCATCGCGCGGCGGACAAGTACTTCGGCGGCGTCCTCCTCCGCACCGAGCTCCCTGACCAGCTCAAGGACCCGGTCCGAGGCCGCGATGGCCTGGTGCGGCTCCCCCGCGAACGCGTACAGCTCCGCGAGCCCGGACAACGCGGTGGTCAGCCCCCAGCGGTCACCGATCACCTCGAAGGCCGTGACCGCCTGCCCCAGGCACCGGCGGGCGTCCTCGACCCGGCCCACGTTCACGTAGATGTGGCCGCGCACCGCGTCGGCGATCGCACTCACCCACGGGTCGCCGCGTTCCTCCGCCCGGTCGAGACCGGCTTCGGCCCGCTCCATCGCGCCGCGGAACGCGTCCAGCATCGGCATGAGGAAGAGCAGTTCGGCCCGCATGGTGCGGTGGTCGAACCGGCGGATCTTCCAGCGGGCGTGCGCGGCGGCGCGGATACCGCGCTCCTCCTGGCCGGTCGCATAGGAGTGCAGCATGCTGAACAGCTGGGCCAGCGCGTACTTTTCGGCTGGACTGCGCCCGGGTACGGAGGTCGCCTCCGCCAGCCAGGAGGCCGCCTCGACGTGGGAGCCGCGGATCGTCCAGAACCAGCCCAGGCCGGCCACGATGCGGACCGCCGAGTCGGCGTCTTCGAAGTGGACGGCGTGGCGCAGCGCCGTGGCCAGGTTGTCGTGTTCGGCGGTCAGCCGGTCCAGCCAGGCGAGTTGTTCCCTGCTGTGTATGTTGCGGTCGGCTTCCTCGGCCAGGTCGCGGAACCAGGCCGTGTGCCGGTCGGCGAAGGACCGCTGTTCACCGGAGTCGGCCAACTGCCCGGCGGCGTAGGCCTGGATGGTCTCCAGCATCCGGTAGCGGCGTTCCCGTACGCCGACCGCTTCGACGAGGGACTTGTCGACCAGTCCTGACAGCAGGTCGAGGACGTCCTCGGCGGGGACGTCGCCGCCCGCGATGATCTCCTCGGCGGCCTCCAGGGTCGCGCCGCCGGCGAACACCGAAAGCCGTCGCAGGACTGCGCGTTCGGCCTGGTCGAGCAGGTCCCAGCTCCATTCGACCACCGCGCGCAGCGTCTGGTGCCGGGGCAGGACCGTGCGGCTGCCGCCGGTGAGCAGCCGGAACCTGTCGTCGAGCCGCCCGGCGATCTGATCCGGCGTCAGGGACCGGGTGCGGGCTGCCGCGAGCTCGATCGCCAGGGGCATCCCGTCGAGCCGGGCGCAGATGGCGGTGACCGCGGCGATGTTGGACGCGTCGACCACGAGGTCGGGCCGTACGGAAGCCGCGCGGTCGGCGAACAGCCGCACCGAGGCGTAGGTCAGCGCCACCTCCGGTTCGGTGCCGGCCGACGGGAGCGCGAGGGGGCCGAGGGGCCACAGGACTTCGCCGCCGATCCCGAGCGGTTCCCTGGTGGTGGCCAGCACCCGCAGGGCGGGCGCGGCGGCCAGGAGCCGGTCGATGAAGTCGGCGGCCGCATCGACCAGGTGCTCGCAGTTGTCCACGATGAGCACGCCGGGGCGGTCGCCCACAAAGGAGGCGATCCGGTCGACGATGCGCTCCACGGAGGCCCGTCTGTCGGCTTCGCGGCCCGGCGGCGCGGGGGTTTCCAGGAGGCCGCTCTCGCGTCGCCCAAGGGCGTTGAGGACTGCCTGGAGGACGTTGGCCGGGTCGTGCACGGGGGCGAGTTCGACGAACCAGACCCCCGCGTCGCCGAGCAACTGCGAACCGACTTCGAGGGAAAGCCGGGTCTTGCCCGCGCCCCCGGGGCCGACCAGCGTGACCAGACGGGATTCCTGGAGCAGTTTGCGGATCCGTACGACGTCCTGGTCGCGGCCCAGAAAACTGGTCAGCCGGGCCGGCAGGTTGGTCCTGGAGTCCGCCGGCGGTCCTGCGGCGGGCGACGCTTCAGAAGAAGACGTCGTACGGGTGGACCCGCGGTCGCCTGACTCCGCGCGGGAGGGTTCCGGACCCTCCCGGCGCAGCACCGCCAGGTGCACGGCCGCCAGCTCCGGCGACGGGTCGGCCCCGAGGCTGTCGGCGAGCAGGCTGCGGACGCGCTGGTAGGCGCTCAGCGCTTCGCCGCGTCTTCCGGTGTCGTCGAGTGCGCGGATCAGCAGTCCGTAGAGCCTTTCGCGCAGGGGGTGTTCGCATACGGCCTGTTCGAGTTCGGCGACGGTTCCGGCCGCCCTGCCCAGGCGCAGGAGTGCTTCGAAGCGGTCCTCGACGGCGGCGGCGCGCCGCTCAGCCAGGCCCGCCGCCGGTCCGGCGGCGAAGCCCGCGCCGCCGGCGTCGGCCAGTGCGGGGCCGCGCCACAGGCCCAGTGCTTCGTCGAGTGCGGTCAGGGCCGCGGCGGGGTCGTTGTCGTCGAGCCGGTGCCGACCGGTCCTGGCCCGGGCCGTGAAGTGGTGGGCGTCCACCTGCCCGGGCTGTATTGCGAGGGTGTAGCCGGCGGCGTCGCCGACCAGCAGCGCGGGGTCCGGCAGCGCCCTGCGCAGCCGGGACACCAGGGCCTGCAGGGCGTTGCCCGGCAGGGCGGGAGTGTCGTGCGGACCCCAGACCGCTTCGATGAGCCGGGTGGCACCGACGGGGCGCCCGGCGTCGAGGGCGAGGCGGAGCAGCAGGACGCGCAGCCGCGCCCCGCCGATCGCGACCGGCCGGCCCTCGTCGTCCCGCACTTCGAGCGGACCCAGCACCTTTACCTGCACGCCCCCACTGTCGCAGGTTGCGGGGGCGCGAACGCGGGCAGCGGGCCCGGACAGTGGGGAAGGGCCGTCCGCCGGCACACCGCTGGGATTCCCACCGTCTCCCGGCGGATTCCCGGCGGCATTCCTAGAAAAAGATCATCGGGTGAATTCACCCATTCGTGGGATTTCCTTCACCCGACCGGGTGGAGTTTCCGGGGCTGATTCCAGCCCCGGAATACAACCAACTTGATCGGTGGCTCCCGTGGGGCGAGCCTCAGGCCAGGGAGCCGAGGAATGCGGACCACGCCTGCGGACCCAGTTCGAGGACAGGACCTGCGTCGACTTTGGAGTCGCGGACCAGAACGGCACGCTGCGGCAAGGCCGCTTCGACGCAATTGTTGGCGCCCCCGCTATAGGAGCTGCGGTGCCAGCGAAGGCCGTCTTCCTGCGCTTGCAGAACGGTGCGACCTGCGGGGCCCCGGTTTTCCGGACAGCGACTCTTTCGCTGTTCCGTATTCAGGGAATCGTGCCGGGAGTTGCTCAAGTCAATTCCTTTGCAGCGTGCTCGATCATGGACAGCGAGTCGCCGTACGGCAGCGCCGAAGCGCGGATGTCTTCAAAGATCCGCTGATAGACGCGAACGTGCTCGGTTTCCTCGAGATAAAGGCTACTCGTGCGCGTGTCCACCACCACGACGTCCAGGTCGGAAAGGGCCGGGAAATCGATGATCGCGAACGCGCCTTCAAGAGCCGGGTGCGCACCGCTGCCGAACGGCAGAACCTGAATGCGCACATTAGGCCTGCGGGCCACCTGCACAAGGTGGTGCAGTTGGGCCCGCATGGTCTCCCTGCCGCCCACGGACTGCCGCAGCACGGCCTCCCCCAGGACGACGGTGAGCTGGAAGGCCGGTTCCCCGTCCGGGCGGCTGCGGCCCAGGACGGCCTGCCGTTCGGCCCGCACCCGCACGAGCGTGTCCACCTGCGGGGTGCTGAGGTCGCCGCGCACCGTGGTGATCACCGAGCGCGCGTAGTCCGGGGTCTGCAGCAACCCGGGCACCAGGGCGAGTTCGAAATTGCGCATTCCGGAGGCCTCGGCCTCCAACGACAGGAGTTCGGTGTACGAAGGCGGCAGCACTGAGGAATAGCTGCGCCACCACCCGCGCTTCTTCGCCTCGCGGGCGAGGGTGAGCAGTCCTTCACGCTCGCCCTCGTCGTTGACGCTGTACAGATCCAGGAGGATCCGCAGGTCGACCGGGCGCACTCCGCTGCGCCCCAATTCGATCCGGCTGACTTTGGAATCGGAGCATTCCAGCCGTGCCGCGACGTCCTCGAGGCTGAGACCGCACGCTTCGCGTAGCCGTCGCAGTTCCGCGCCGAGCCGACGCTGGCGCACGGTGGGGTTGGGCGACATTGTCACGATGCACCTCCACTACACCCGTGAAGCATTCCTAACCGACTGAACTGCCTTGCTCCAGCTGCTGCCCCGCATGCCGCTACCGTCGCAGTCCGGGACAGGCCCCATAAGGGAATCCCGGTGATTCACACCTGCGCGGCCGTTTCCTACCCGGCGGCAGCCGCTGCCGGATCCCTGTTCGGCGAACCGCCCGTAATGGGCCGCTCCTGACAACCGATCCGTCAGGCGCGTCGACGCGGAGGGCTCCGGCGGAGGACAGTGTGCCGCACAAAGAGTGATCGAGTGGCTACTCGCAGAAACTTACGCCCAATCACACAATGGGAGTTGCAGGCCCCCGGACGGCCCGCCACTCTGAGGAACCGGCATGATTCATCGTCGCACCACGCCTGGCCTGTGTACCGGAATTCCACATCCGGGCTCCGGCCGGTCCCGCTCCGGCGCCG
Source organism: Kitasatospora sp. UYEF31 (assembly GCF_057291755.1). Lineage (NCBI taxonomy): Bacteria > Bacillati > Actinomycetota > Actinomycetes > Kitasatosporales > Streptomycetaceae > Kitasatospora > Kitasatospora sp. UYEF31. The sequence continues at coordinate 4,973 of NZ_JBXAWK010000016.1, read as the reverse complement.
TCCACACCCGCCGGCCGTCCGGACACCGTCGCCATCCCGCCCCAGCCTCAGCACGGGCGGCACTCCCCGGGGGTCGCCTTGCGTTTGACGGCACAACAGCTGACGACACACCAGCAGGCCTTGTCAGCCCGCCACTACCGCATCCATCTCGCCGCGTCCGACGACGGCGTGGGCCGCACCCGGCGCGCGGCCGGCCGGCTGCTCGACTCCTGGGGCCTCGGCGAGTCCGTCGACACCGCGATCCTGCTCGTCAGTGAGCTGCTGACGAACGTGCTCGTACACGTCGGCCCGGGAGTTCCGTACTCACTGACCGTGACGCACGACGGCGAGCGACTGACGGTCGAGGTGCGCGACCCGTCCCCCTGCATGCCCGTGCTGCGGGAGGGGACGGACGACCAGGAGTTCGGGCGGGGCCTGGCGATGGTCGACTGCATGGCCGACACGTGGGGCTGCACGCCGAAGGCCCCCGGAAAGGTCGTGTGGTTCTGCCTCAACCTCTACGGCTGAGCCTCTGTGACTGAAAAGCCGGCCGTTGAACACCGACCGTTGAACACCGACCGTTGAACACCAGCCGTTGAACACCAGCCGTTGAGCACCGACCACCGAGCCGCGCCGCCGGGCCCCTACCGCGGACCGCTGTTGCGGCATTCCTCGGCGAACGCGAACACCCGCAGGTGGTAGGCGGCGGCGGCCAGGTGCAGGCTGATGTTGTGCCCGACGTCCGGCTGCCGGAAGGTCTCCACCCGGGGCGCCGCGGCGAGCAACAGAGCGGCCTCGGCGAGGACTTCGGACCCGGCCTCGTTGGACCGCTCGAATTCGGCGACCGCCCACTGCACGGGGGTCCGCACCCGCCCGAGGATGCCGGGCAGGGTCGCCGGGCTGTCCCGCGCGTCGGCGAACTCGGCGATCGGAACCGGCGCGGCTATCCGCCCCTCGCGGGTGAGCAGCGCGGGGTCGAAGGTGCCCGCCGGGCCGAAGTACGACGCCGGATCGCCGCCGCGCAGGGGAGGCACGTACTCCCCGCCGGTCGGCACGGACGCCAGCTGCGCCGCCTTCGCCGCGGTGTAGCGCAACGGCACACCGGCCGCCGCGAGCCCCGTCACGGCCTTGTCCGCGCGCGGGTCGGCGGTCATCCGCAGGGCCAGGACCGCACCCATCGAGTGCGCGGCGAGGAAGACCGGGGCGTCCAGCTGTTCGATGAGCGTGTAGACGGTGTCGACCTGGCGGTCCAGGCCCTGCTGTTGCCGGGGCAGACCGGCTGAGGCCCCGTACCCGGGACGGTCTATCGCGCACACCGTCCAGCCGAGCCGGGCGCCGAGCAGTAGCAGTGACTGCTCGGGGGCCTGGTCGCGGTGCCAGTAGGAGGCGCGGGAACCGCCGCCGTGCAGGGCCAGGACCGTGCCGCGTGACACCCCGGCGGGTTCGGCGCGCAGGCCGGACAGCCGGACACCTCCGACCTCGTATTCGACCTGCCGCACCGGCACGCGCCCCGCCCTCCAACCTGCTCGTCCGAAGGACTCCGATCCCATCACACGGGCGCACCAACCGGGGGGCCGGGTCGAGATTTCATTGACCTTGTCATGCATTAAGCCAATACTGCACCTGTCCAGCCTTGTGGACACGTGTCCGCACTCCGGGAGAGAGACTTTTATGAGGCACACCGACGTGGTCGCCACCGGGCGCCGCATCATCAAGCACCTCGCCGACCGCACCCTGGACCTGGGCGACGCCCCGGCGATCGTGGACACCGCGTGTTTCACAGACCAGGACCGGCACGAGCGGGAACGCGAGGTACTGTTCCGGCGCACCCCCCAGGTCGTCGGGTGGGCCGGCGAACTCGCCGAGCCCGGCGACTACATCGCGCGCGACGTCGACGGCGTCCCAGTCCTGGTGACGCGGAACGAAGCCGGTGAACTGCACGCGTTCATCAACGCCTGCACCCACCGCGGCATGCAGGTCGCCAGCGAGACCGACGCGGCCGAGGGACGCGCGGTCGGGTGCGGCTCAGCCAAGCGCTTCACGTGCGGTTACCACGGCTGGACGTTCTCCAACTCCGGTGCGTTGACCGGCATTCCGGCCCGGAAGCAGTTCCCCGGCATCGACCCGGGAGAGTTCGGCCTGCGCCCGCTGCCCGTCACCGTCAGCGCCGGGCTCATCGTGATCGGCCTGCGCCCCGACGTCGTCGTCGAGGGCTGGCTGGACGACCTCGTGGAGCCGTACGCGGGTTTCCCGTACGACAGCACCCGAGCCGTGGTCACCGAGGTGTTCCGCCTCAAGTGCAACTGGAAGCTCACCCAGGACATCAACGTCGAGGCGTACCACGTCCCGTTCCTGCACAAGGAGACGATCAGTCAGATCGTCGGCAACCACGGCATCGTGGACATCTTCGGCGGGAAGCACACCCGCTTCGCGGTGCCCATCCTCGGCTTCGAGAAGCTCGCCGACGTGCCGGAGGAGCACTGGCCGGACCGGCTGCCGATGGTCAACGTGCAGACGGTCTTCCCGTCGACCGTACTGATCGAGTCGCCGGTCAGCACGACGATGCTGCGCATCTACCCCGGCGACCGTCCCGGCGAGTCTGTCATCAGCATGACCGAAGGCGTCTGGTCCGGGATCGACGAGAAGGCCGCGTTGTACAACCACGACACCAACAAGCGGGTGCTGGCCAACGAGGACTTCCCCGGCGCGGAGGCCTGCCAGCGGGGCTTCGAGGCGGGCGTCCGGACGATGGTCGTCGGGACCGGCGAGTCCGCCGTCGCGCACTGGCACCGGGTGTGGGACGAGGCGCTGGACAAGGCTTCGGCGGACAGCGCGGCCTGAACCGGAGAGTTGCCCTGGGACTTCCCCACTCGAACTGGAACGCTGTTCCGGGAACTCCCCGCGTTAGCCGGACTGTTGCTCCAGGGCTTCCCCCCGCGCTCACCGGACTGTTGCTCCAGAGTTTCCCCCTGACGAACCGGAACGTTGCTCCAGCGCTTCCCCTGGCGAACCGGAACGTCGCTCTGGGAAGTCGACGCGCGAACTGTTCCCGCGCGGGCACCGTCGGCTCTACCTTCTCCCTAACAGTGCTTCGGGAGTGGGGAAACGCCCGACGATGCCCGGTACAGGGACGAGTGCAGGAACAGGTTCGGATACCGGCCCACCCGCCGGCCCACATGCCTGCCCACCCGCCGACCCACTTGTCAGCCCACGGGAAGACCCGGCCCGCACGGCCGCCTCCACGCACACACTGGAGGAGGCCGTCACCCGGGACGGGCCCATGTCCCGGGCAGCAGTGCGCGAACTGGCCGGGCAGCTCGCGCACGCGCTGGCCGCACTGCACGGGGCCGGGCTGGTGCACGGGCACCTCAGCCCGGCGTACATCCTGCTCACCCCTGCCGGGCCGCGCCTGCGCGGGGCGGTCAGCTACACCCCGCCGGAAGTCGGTTACCGGCCGCCGGAGTGGTCGCTGGAGGCTATTCCCGAACCTCCGGCGGACGTGTTCGCTTTAGGCCTGTTACTCAGTTACACCAGCGGCCTGGACGCCCGGCCGCCCCGGGCTGTACGCACACTCATCACCCAGTGCCTGCAACCGGACCCCGCCGACCGCCCTACGTCGTACGCATTGGACGCCTGGCTCAACCCGCCACCCGAAACCAGTCCCCCGCCGGAGCAGGCCCCGGCCTCGGAGATAATCACTGACGCCCAGTCAAGCGGCCTGCCGCAGCCGGAATCCGAGCAACCGACCCGGCGCAGGCTGATCATCCTGGGCCTGGTCGGCGCCGCGGTCCTCGGTGCCGGCGCGGCCTGGGGACTCCGGGCCGGGAACGGCACGAAGGACGCCCCCGCGCCCCACCGCCGCTGGCACCGCCCGTTGGACACCAGGGTCACCTCGGTGACCGCCGCCGGTGAGACGGCCTGGATCACAGTGTCGGGCGGTGCCGTCCACGCGATCGACATCCCCAGCGGAGAGATCCGCTGGACGGTCCGGACGGACGGGGTCGTGTGGTCCGACCCGATGATCGTGGGCGGCATCCTGTTCGCCGCCGCCGACCGGAGCACCGTCTACGGGATCCACGCGACCACCGGTGCGATCGTCTGGCAGCGCTCCCTGCCGGAACGGCCGGCGTCCTCACCCGTGGCGTTCGGCAGCTCGGTCCTGGTCGGCACGGACACCGGGCGCGTCCACAGTCTCAGCTTCACCGACGGGAAGGTCGAGTGGTCGTGGTTCGACGCGGACCACCAGGTGTCGGTGACACCCGCGGCCCACGGGGCGTTCGTCCACCTCGGCTACGCGGACGCCAGGATGTCCTCACTGGACCCCGAGACCCGGCAACTGCGCTGGACGACCCGGGTGGACGGCCCCGTCATCAACCAGCCACTGACCGTCGCCGGGCTGCTGTGCTTCTCCGCCGGGGAGAGCGTGCAGGCGGTCGACCCGGCGACCGGCCGGATGCGCTGGCTGTACAACGCCCGGCAGATGGTGAGCGCGCTGTCCGGCGACGACGATGCGCTGTGCCTGTGCCTGGGCGACGGCCTGGTGACCCTGGACACGGCCACCGGACGGGTCCGCTGGGCCTATCAGGGGATGGGGGCGATCCGGTCCGGGGCGACCCTGTCCGAGGGGGTCGCGTACGTCGGCACCGACCAGGGGCTGCACGCGTTCCGGGTGGACTCGGGGAAGCTGCTGTGGACACTGCCGGTGCGGTCGGGGCTTCCCGCTTCCCCCGGGGTCACCCGGAACGCGCTGATCGTGGGGGACCAGGACGGGGGGGTGCAGGGGTGGACGCTGTGAGCGCGGATCGTTGACTTTTCGTCGGGTCGACGCTGTGACTATTCAACGCTGCCCACCAACCTGAACCCCGAACGAGTTGAGGTCCCGCGAACGTAACTACTCACGTGGTGGTGTGACCTGCGCATGATCAGCTCGTTGGACTGACCGTGAGCCTGTCGAAGCGTCGTCCGTCGTACGACGACCTCGTACGCCTGATCGT